>NZ_JAPTFO010000005.1:0-102282 GCF_030985515.1 Stenotrophomonas sp. Sm10 | reverse complement strand
TGGCCAGAAAGCTGGCCAGGATCGCTTGGGGCGTCTTCAAGAGCGGCCGGGACTTTGACCCGGCCATGCTGAAAGTGGGTCAAGCCTGCTTCCAGCAGGCTTGACCACGAACATAGGATCTCGGCTCTACAAAATGCGAAAAGCCGTCGAGCAAGCTCGACGCCACAGTAATGCGACTACCGGCAACGCGCGCTCACCTGCAGCACCGCCGCACGCAGCATGTCGCGGTCGGCTTCTTCGACGGCGTTCTGGAAATAGTCCATGTCCTGCTTGCCCAGCTGGCACGGGTCGACGATGTAGCCCGGTGGCCACAAACCCAGCAGTTGCGCGACGCCATGCACAATCTGCTCGGGGGTCATCTGCCGACGGATCGGGAAGTAGTTGCGGCGCGCCGCGAATGCCGGGTGTATCTCGCGGCGACCAATAAGACGCGGAGCGACACCCGCAGCGCTGATGCCGTCACCACCGTCGATGCTGCCCGCAGGCAGACTCAGGATCAGTGGCGCCACCGCAGCCGCGTTTTCCGCGGCAGGCTGGGCGCTGTCTGCCTGCGCAACCGGGGCAGGGCGGGGCATCACGGATGCGGCCGGACGCGTCATCTGTGCGGAGGGCAAGGTGGGCTGCTTGGCTACCGGCGTCGGCAGTTCCGGTGGCAGCCAACGCAGCAAGATCCGTGGGCCGTCGTCGCTGCGCAGTTCGATCCGGCCGCTGTCCAGCAGCCACAGAGCAAGCCCGCCATGCACCAGCAGTACCACCAGCCACGCCGCCATCCGCGGCAGCTTCGGCGAATCGGACCACGACAGCGCGACTGCAGTCATCGGCAAAGCGTCCATGCAGGGACCGGTGGCGCAGCCTAGCGGGTGGCCCGAAAAATTCCGTTGGCATCGGTGTCGGCTGAAACCATCGCCCCGTGCGGCCATCGGCCCGTGGCAGAATCGGGCGATCCGCCGTTACCCGTGTTGCCGATGTCGACGATCACCGCTGCCGCGCCGTCCGTGAATTCCCCCCGTCGTGTCCTGCTGGCCAGCCTGATCGGCACCACCATCGAATTCTTCGATTTCTACATCTACGCCACGGCCGCCGTGCTGGTGTTCCCGCACCTGTTCTTCCCGGACAGCAGCGAGCAGGCGGCGCTGCTGCAGTCACTGGCAACGTTCGCGGTCGCGTTCATCGCGCGCCCGGTGGGCTCGGCAGTGTTCGGCCACTTCGGTGACCGTATCGGCCGCAAGGCCACGCTGGTGGCCGCGCTGCTGACCATGGGCCTCTCCACGGTGCTGATCGGCCTGTTGCCCACCCATGCACAGATTGGCCTGTGGGCCCCCGCGTTGCTGGCGCTGTGCCGCTTCGGCCAGGGCCTGGGGCTGGGTGGCGAGTGGGGCGGGGCGGTGCTGCTGGCCACTGAGAACGCTCCGCCGGGCAAGCGCGCCTGGTATGGCATGTTCCCGCAGCTGGGTGCGCCGCTTGGCTTCCTGCTGTCGGCCGGCATTTTCCTGGTGCTCGGCCGCTGCCTGAGCCAGGACGACTTCCTGCAGTGGGGCTGGCGCATTCCGTTCGTGGCCAGCGCGTTGCTGGTCGGCCTCGGCCTGTGGGTGCGCCTGAACATCCACGAGACCCCCGATTTCAGGCAGGCGCTGGAGCGCAAGGCGCCGGTGCGGCTGCCGATGTGGACGGTGCTGCGTGACCACCCGGTGCCGATGCTGCTGGGTACCCTGGGCGCGTTCGCCACCTTCGTGCTGTTCTACCTGATGACCGTGTTCAGCCTCGGCCATGGCACCGCCGTGCTGGGCTACAGCCGCGAGCAGTTCCTGCTGATGCAGATGGCCGGCATGCTGTTCTTCGCGCTGGGCATCCCGCTGTCGGCACGCTATGGCGACCGCTGGGGCACGCGTCGCACCATGATCGTCGCCAGCGTGCTGATTGTCGGCTTCGGCGTGCTGTTCGCACCGCTGTTCCAGCCGCACAGCCCATGGCTGGTCACTGCGTTCCTGTGCCTGGGATTGTTCCTGATGGGGCTGACCTACGGCCCCTGTGGCACCTTCCTGGCCGAAATCTACCCGGTGGAAGTGCGCTACACCGGCGCCTCGCTGTCATTCAACCTGGCCGGCATTCTGGGTGCGGCGCCGGCGCCGTACCTGGCCACCTGGCTGGCGGAACGCTTCGGCCTGGTCGCGGTCGGCTACTACCTGTGCCTGACCGCGGTTGCCACCCTGTGCGCGCTGGTGGCACTGCACCGGCGCGCGCTGCGGCTCAACCAAAGAAGCGCTTGAGCGTGCGACCCAGCCAGCCACCGCCCTGGTGTTCGCGGGCGAACTGGTTCAGGTGCGCCTTGACCTGTTCGGCATAGGCCTGGTCATCACCACGGATATGGTTGAACAGCCAGCGCGAGAGCATGGTCCGTAGTTCGTCGCTGATGTCCTCGCCGGCCTGGAAGCGCATGCGGTATTCCGATACCCGCTTGATGAAGACCTCGTGCACGCGCTTGTGCGCGGCACAGAACGGATAGCCCGCCTCTTCCATCAGCTCTTCCTCGAACGCGAAGTGCGACAGGGTGTAGTCCACCACTTCGTCGATCACTTCACCCACCGCCGCACGCTGCATGCTGGCCTGTGCCACGTGCAGGTGGTTGAGCATCTCGATGATGCGGCGGTGTTGTTGGTCGATCACATCGATGCCGATGTTCAGATCGTCCTGCCAGACCAGTAGTGCCATCCCCCGGCTCCCCTTCATGCGTATGTCGGGGCCGACTGTAGAACTGCCGCGCGGGTGCGGCGTTGATCTGGATCAAGGCGGGCCGGTCAAGGCAGGGCAGGCTCGCGGGGGCGCAGCGGGCTGGCCACCGTGGTGCAGCTGACCCGGTTGCGGCCACCGGCCTTGGCCAGGTACAGCTGGCGGTCGGCCTCGGAGATCAGCCGGTGCAGCGCATCGCGCTGCGGGCGCAGGCAGCACAGGCCGATGCTCACGGTCATGCGCAGGGTAGCGCTGCCGATGTCCACTTCCAGCGCAGCGATGCGCTGGCGCAGTTCCTCGAAGTACAGCAGCGCCTCGTCCTGTTCCATGTCCGGCACCAGCAGGCAGAACTCCTCGCCACCGAAGCGTGCGATCAGGTCCTGGCTGCGTGCATGTGCGGCCACCGCGCCGGCCACCGAGCGCAGCGCATCATCGCCGGCCTCGTGGCCGTGGGTGTCGTTGATGTGCTTGAAGTGGTCGATGTCGATCATCGCCACCGCCACGCACTGGCCATGCAGCTGCAGCTGTGGCAGCTGGCGCTGGCTCTGTTCCAGGAAGAAGCGTCGGTTGGGCAGCCCGGTGAGGAAGTCGCGGGTGGCCAGATCCTGCAGAGTGCCGATCAGCTCCAGCTGGTCCACGTTCTGCGAGACGCGGCAGAAAAACTCCTCGCGCGAGAACGGCTTGCGCAGGAAGTCGTTCGCACCGTTCTTAAGGAAGCGTGGGATCAGCGAGGCATCGGTATTGCCGGAGATGCCGATCACCGCCACCTTGTCGCGCGAGCGCAGGGTACGCAGGCGGCGGGTGAACTCCACGCCCTGCATGCCGGGCATTTCCTGATCGACCACCGCCAGGCGGATTGCCGGATGCGCCTCGATGGCAGCCAGGCCCTCGTTGCCGTCGGCGGCTTCATGCACCTCATGGCCGTACATGCGCAGCAGGGCCGCAGCGTAGCCACGCGCAGACGGCGAATCGTCCACCACCAGCGCGGCGATGCGGCGGTTGCGTTCCAGCCGCTGCACCAGCCACACCAGGTAATCGATGCTGCCGGGGGTGTTCTTCAGCACGTAATCGATGATCTGCTGCTGCAGCACGCGCTTGCGCAGGTCCTCGTCGTACACGCCGCTGACCACCACCGTTGGCAGGTCGCGCTTCAGGAAGAACTCGACCACCGCATCACGGTCGCCGTCGGCCAGCACCAGCCCGGTCAGCACCAGGAACCAGCCGGCACCTTCGCTGAGCAGGCGATCGGCCTCGGCGAGGGTGGAAGCGATCACCACCGGCAGTTCCAGGCGCTGTTCGATGGCTTCGCGCAGCATGCCGGTGAACGCACGGGAATTTTCGACCAGCAGGATCCGCTGTGGCAGGGGATCGGCCAGGTCGCCATCGACGGCGGCCTGCGGCAGGACGGGCATGATGCGGTGGCTCACGAAGGAGGGCTCGGCACGGATAGCGGCGGTTTCGGGTGTAACTTTAGCGGTCCATGGCGGGTGTGTCTGGCGATTTGTAGCTCAGATTAAGGAACGGTCGATGATGGTCTCTGTGTGGGCTCAGATAGCGCGATCCGGAGCCGATTGTGACGGCACTGCACCGCGCCGCCGTAGGGCAGGATTCGGCCAGAGAGTCGTTCAACGGCCTGACTCATGGTGTGAGTCGACAACCCTTGTCTGCGATCGAGCAGGCCCACCACCACGACGATGCCGCGCTGACGTCCGGCAACGCCACAGCGAGCCCGGATGCAGATCTGACCGGATTCCAATTCCAGCAGAATCGATACTGCTTCGATCACGGTGCGGTAGATCGCCAGTTGAAGCTCTACGCTCAACAGGCAGGGGTTGCCGGCAAGGTCATGCACCGTGACGCGATCGCTGTTCTTCCAGACTCCACTTGCGCCACCTGCTTGCAGGGTGACGTAGAGCCCGACTTGCTCCAGTCCGGTCGGATAAACCAGGCTGGCCTGCTCCCGGAAAAGGCGTGAATGCACGGAGGAGGCATGTAGCAGGCTGCTCGCTACCGCGTGGTGGCCTTGGGATTTCAGCCAGTTGACCATCTCGCCGAGCGAGCTGTCCATGCCTTCTCCCAAGTGCTTGAGATGGATGGCCCGTTCACGCAGCTCACGTTCGCTGGTTTGGTGGGAACTGCGTGCCAGACGTAGTGTCGTTTCCTCGGCCAGGCCGCGGGATCGGGCGCGCTGATGGTGATAGCTGATGCTGGAACCGAGCGCAAGCAACGCGACACTCATCACCGCCATGTTCTGTTGGGTGGAAAACGTGCCCAGATCGAACGAGGCCGGCAGGCCGGTGCTGGGGGTGGCGAAATGAAGTGGAAGGTTCAACAGTGGAATCGCGATGGCAGCGCCACGCCATCCATGCATGAAGGTCAAGGTGATGGCGGGCAATGCCGCCAACAGCACAAGGTGCGTACGGGTCGAATGGGCATTCGTCGAAATCAGCTGCATGCATAGCCCCAAGGCCAGCATCAGGGCAATGGCCACGAGGGATGGAACGAGCAACCTCTTCTGCCATGGAGAACCGGAGCGCCGCCGGGCCCAAAGAAGGGCCAGTGGAGCCATGGTGATGATCGCGGCAAAATGACCAAATACCACTCTTTCGGCAGCATCCAGCAGCGTATCTGGGGGAGGAACTGGCCACAGCAGGCGAGAAAGACTCAGGTTGACACCGGTGACCGCAACTGCTGCCGACGTTGAGAGGGACAGCAGCCAGAATCCGGTGGCTGCCTCGGATATGGTTTTTCTCAGATGGAGGTGAACTATCAGCATCGCCATCGGCATCAGCAGCGTGGACGCCAGGATGACCCATTCCAGGCCGTACTCGTCGATCGTAGGGATGCGCAGATATGCAAAGTAGCCCCATTCTCCCAGCAATACATAAGGCCATCGACGTTGTGGAACGATCAAAAGCGCTGCCACCCGGATACCGGCAGGAAGGAAAAACTGGTCCAGGGAAAACTGTCGGGCGGATATGCAGGCAATAGCGTAGGCGGCAGCCAAGAGAAGCCCGGCCGGGTGCACCGGAATGCCGGCTAGTGCCATGTTCTTCACGGCGCTCCATCTCGGATGGGCTGGTACGCGAGCAACGCTCACATTCTCTCGGGGCGGTAACGGTCCAGCGGCGAAAGTAGCGATACTTCGCGGGGTGTGCAACGGTATTGGCAGAAACTCCGCCGTTGTACGTATCCACGTAGGGCGAGTGATGTGAACGGCGGGGTTGTGAGTGGCGCAGGTATGCTGACAGGGAGGCGAATCCTGAGATTGTTCACGTCGCCATGGGACACTCAGGGGATATTGCACTATCTGCCAGGGGCGCGCCTGTGTTGCCTTGATGTTGTCCACCTTTCAATCATGGAGATGCCTGTGAGATTTTCCCGGTTGTCGAAGTTGAGCGCCGCTGCTGCGCTGCTTGTCGTTCCTGCGCTGTCGTTTGCCTGCTGTCCGGGCGGAGGGCAGGGTGTGCCACTGGCAACGGCTGGGTTGGGTGAGAGCCAGCCCGCAGCACTCGATCTGAGTTCAGATCCCGCATGGCTTGTCTACGCATTCGAGCGGGATGGGGTGTCGTACTACCAGGTCAATGATTTGACCGGCCAGGTCAATCTGATCGTTGCCAACATCGAATCGACGTTCTGGGCCTTGCCGGCCGGCAAGACCGTAGCTCGCGTGTCGCTGCCGTCCAAGCCTCTGGCGATACCGAAGAATGCTCGCCGCAGCGTTGTCTTCCGCGGGCCTGATTTTTCTCTGGTCGTCTATGGAGAGGGGCGTGGGGCAGTCTGGTCGGTCGAGCGCGGGGTCAGTAACAAATGACGGGCTGAATACAGGTGGCCTGCCTGTGGCTTGCTTCGCAGAGGGAGGAAACACCTCTACGGGGGCGAGCCACAGGCGTCGCCTGGGCTATTGATCGTCCGCCTGTGATCACTGGCGCGCGGGCGTCTCGCAAATGTCGTTTCGCTTGTATGGAAGTGTTCCGCGCTCGGACTCGCCTGCAGTGTCCAGCAACACCATGGTGATGCGGTGGCCCCGGCATTGCACGCGTCCCGAATAGGCGTGCACGCGTGCAGAGAGTCGATCAATGGCGCTTTCCATGGTTCGCGAGGCGAGTGCGCGATGTCGGTCCAGCAGCGCGACCCTCAGCACGATACCGTGCATGCCTCTATAGCGACCGCAGCGAGCGCTGATCTGGATCTGGCCGGTTTCGTCCTTCAGGAAAAGCGATACGGCTTCGGCAAAGGTGCGATACGCGGCAAGTTGCAGGCCCATGCTCAGCTGGCATGGATCCCCGCCAAGTATCGGACGGACGATCCGATGGCTGGCGTTCCAGGTTTCGCTGAGTCCACCCGCACGCAAGGCGACATAGAGGCCTGCATGCTCGAGCTCCGTGGGATAGACCATACTGGTCAGTTCACGGAATCGCCGTGAGCGTTGCGAGAAGGTGCGGAGCAGGTCAGACGCAGGAACTTCATGGCCATCGGCCTTGAGTTGTTGCACAGTCTCTCCCAGAGCCTCTTCGATGTCATCTGCAATCTGGCGCAGGCCCAGCGCGCGTTCGCGCAGGTCCTGCTCGTTGGCAAGATGCGCCGAGCGCGAGAGTGCATTGACCCGTGATGCTGACATCGCTACAGGTGTGCGCTGATTGTAATGATGGGTGATGCGCGGTCCCAGCGCGATAAGCGCTGTACTGGTGATGGCAATGATCTGCTGGGTGAAGAAGGTGGTCTCGTCGAATGAGCCGGGGAGACCCGTGGTCGGCATGGTCTGGCTGAGGATGATGTTCATCAGCGGAACACCTACAGCGGCCCCCCGCCAACCGTGCATGCAAGTCAGTGCGATGACTGGCAGCACCAGCAACAACTGCAGCGTTGCTCGTGCAGAGTGATCCCCCGTGCCGACCTGGAGCAGCAGAGCGCCCAGCATGCCCAGCGAAGTGAGGGCAGCGATGGTCGGTCGGCGTCGCCAGGTCGTCCAGTCGTAGCCGCTGTGTCGGCGTATCCAGAGCAGCGCCAGGGGCGCGACCGTAAGGATTGCAATGTAGTCGCTGAGCACGTAGAGCATCGCGTTCGTGTAGAACGGCATGCTCGGTGGAGCTGGCCACAGCATGTGAATCAGACCGAGCTTGAGAGAAGTGGCCACCAGCGCAGCGGATGCCGCGATCGAAAGCAACCAGCTTTCGGTGGTGGAAGCTATCAGCTTGTGGTGAAGATGAACGATCAGCGCCACCGCGGGTATGAGGCACGCAGATCCGAAAATGACCCAGGCCATTCCGTAATCTTCAATCATCGGATAGCGCATGTGGGCGAAGTAGGCATACTCGCCAAGGACCAGATACGCCCACATTCGCTTCGGGGTCAGCAAGAGCGCCGCAACACGGATTCCAGCCGGAAGGAAGAACTGATCGACGGAAAGGTGCCAGGTGGCCCAGCACGCGACAGCGTAGAGTACCGCCAGCGCAAGGCCTGCCGGGCGGATACGGAAACTCAGCTCAAAGCCATTTCTCAGCCACTTCAAACGCAAGCCTCCCCTGCTCGTCGAACACTATCGCTGTCCAGTCGATACATGACGCACTCCCTTTAGCGCGACAGTATCGATAGATTCAGATGGGTGCAATCTCACCCTTCTATCCGTGATGCGGACATACGAAAAGGAGACTTGGGGAATGTCACTGCAAGGTTGTGATATTCATCGCATTTTTCACCTGGCTACCAAGAGTGGGGGGCTGTCCCAGGCGGCTTCAGTCCGGCAGGTACACCGGTTCCCCAGACCAAGGCCTCTTCGCCCTGTGATGCATCGGCTGCTTCAATCAGCATCAGCCTGATTCTCCTACGGCCACAATGCAGCGCACCACGATAGGCGGTTATCCGAGCCGATAATTGGGACGTCGCAAGATCGAAGGTTGCCGTTGACAGCGTCTGATGCGGATCCATCGCCGCAACCACAACGACGATGCCGCGGTGACCGGCACGTTGCCCGCAGCGGGCCCGGACCATGAGCTGGCCTTTTTCGCTGCCCAGGAGGATCGAAACCGCTTCGACGATCGAGCGATAGGCTGCCAGTTGCAGACCGGGGCTGAGCTGGCAGGGATCACCCATCCACCTGGGTTGCCCGATTCGATGCGTGGCGTTCCAAGCCTCACGCACCCCACCGGCTTGCAACGCCACATACAAGCCCAGTCGTTCCAGGGCGGCGGGATAGATCATGCTGGCCTGGGCCCGGAACAGGCGTGAATGCACCTCCGAGGTATGCCGCAGGCTGTCAGCCACGGCGTGATGGCCCTGCGCATGCAGCCAGTTCACCATTTCGTTCAGCGACAGGTCCATGCCATCGCCCAACTGGCGCAGATGGGCCGCGCGCTCACGCAGGTCCATTTCGCTGGCCAGATGTGAATTCCGTGCAAGCTGCAGTGCCGCTCTGCCATCTTCCTCGCGCAACCGGTGCTGGTTCTGGAAGTGCGTGATGCGCGCGCCCAGCAACAGCAGGGCGATGCTGGCGATGGCCATGGCCTGCTGGGTAGCGAAGGTCGCCTGATCGAATGACGCCGGGTGGTCCGAAGGGGTGCTCAGGCCAAGGATCATGTTCACGGCGGCGACACCGATGGCCGCACCGCGCCATCCCAGCATGCAGGTCAGGGCGATTGCGGGAATAGGCAGGATCAACAACAACTGCAGCGAGCCTTCGGCCATGATCGAAGTGGGAACGGGCGTCGCCTGCAGGCCAATGACCAGCATGGCTCCGACTGCTCCGACCGTGGCCGCAACAGACCGGGTCGTCCATTTCTCCTCGGCGCGGCGTATCCACAGTAGTGCCAGAGGCGCCAGGATCAGGATGCCAGTGAAATCGCCCAGCGCATAGCGCAGCACGTTGGTGAGAAATGTCTCTTCATGCAACGGTTCCCAGATCAGGTACGAGATGCCCAGGTTGAGCAGGCTGACGACCGTCGCGGCGCATACCGCAATGGAGATCACGCCGAGGATCGTGGTGCGCGCCAGCAGCTTCCGATGCAGGCGCACAATCAGCATCACGGCGGGCATCAGGAACACCGAGGCCAGGATCACCCAGGTCAGGTTGTATTTGCTGATCAGGGGGATGCGCAGATGCGCGAAGTAGGCGTATTCACCCATCAGCAGGTAGGGCCAAAGACGGGGCGGGCACAACAGCAATGCGGCCACCCGCACGCCGGCGGGCAGGAAGAACTGGTCCAGTGACAGCTTGCGCGCACCCCAGCAGGCGACGGCATAGACGAGTGCCAGCGCCAGCCCTTCGGGGCTGACCCGTATCCTCACCAGCAGGCCGTCTTTCCACCACTGCATCCTCGTGCTCCCCCAGCTCCTGCATCGATTATGTGGCTGGGAAGGGTCCCGCTACCACAACGCATCCCGCAGCTTGTACCACGACATCGCCGCCACCAGCAGTGGCGTGCGCAGCAGCCGGCCGCCAGGGAAGGGGGCATGCCGCAGGCGCTGGAACACGTCCAGGCGCTCGCTCTGGCCTGCAATAGCAGCGGCGATCACCTCACCGGCCAGCCCGGCGGCGGCCACCCCATGGCCGGAGAACCCCTGCGCGAAGTACAGATTGCCGTCCAGCCGGCCCCAATGCGGGGCGCGGTTGCGGGTAATGTCTACATAACCGCCCCAGACCTGCTCCAGTGGCACGTCGGCCAGCTGCGGGAACACCTGGTGCATGCGCCGCTGCATCACCCCGCGCAGGCCGGGTGGCGGTAGTGCTGAATAGCTGGCACGGCCACCAAACAGCAGGCGATGGTCGTGGCTGAGACGGAAGTAATCCAGTGCCCAGGCGGTGTCGGCCACGGCCATGTTGTTGCCGATCAGGGCACGGGCGCGTTCGGCACCCAGCGGCGCGCTGGCCCCGATATAGGTGCCGACGGGCATGATCCGCCGTTCCAGCTCGGGCAGCAGGCCCTGCAACCAGGCGTTGCCGGCCACCACCAGATGCGCAGCGCGCACGCTTCCCTGCGCGGTATGCACGGTGGGCTGCGGTCCGCGCTGCACGCGGGTCACTGCGGAGTTCTCATGGATCACCGCGCCGGCCGCACGCGCCGCATCGGCCAGTCCGCGGGCATAGGCCAGGGGCTGCAGATGCGCGCTGAGCGGATCGAACATCGCGGCGCGGTAGCGTGGGCTGTCCAGCTGTGCGCGCAGGGCATCACGGTCCCACCACTGCATGGGGTAGTCGTAGTGGCGTTGCAGATGCTCGCAGTTGGCCTGCAGGTCGCGCTCATGGCGTTCGCGGATGGCGACGCTGGCGTGGCCTTCCACCCAATGACAGTCAATGCCGTGCCGATCGATGCGTGCGCGCATCGCCTGCACCGCGTCGCGTGACCAGTCGAACAGGTGGCGCGCATCATCACGACCGAGCTGACGCTCCAGTTCGTCCACCTCGCAGCCATAGCCGACCAGCGCCTGGCCACCGTTGCGACCGGACGCGCCCCAGCCGATCCGCTGCGCGTCCAGCACCACCACGCGCTGGCCGCGCGTAGCCAGTTCCAGGGCTGCGGTCAGGCCGGTATAGCCGGCGCCCAGCACCGCGACATCGGCCTGCACATCCCCCCGCAACGAGGGCAGGGCGGGCGGTTCGGGCAGGCTGGCGGCATACCAGCTGGGAGGGAAGGCGGCGCTCACCGCAGGCCTCGCGGGCGCAGTGCGGGAGGGGGGAGCGGGGGAGGACGATCAGCATTCACCCGCGTAGTTTCGCCGATGCGTGACAGCCATGGTGTGACGGCGACGACTTGCCGCCTTCGCCGGGCGACGGGTAACGTGTCGGCACGTCAAGGAGTTTTTCCATGCGCCGCCTGCCCTGGGTGGGCCTGCCCACCGACAGTACCGTGCTCGGCCATCACCGCTTCGCGGTGGCCGGCGAGAAGTACGTGCGCGCGCTGGCCGAGGCCGCCGAAGTGACCCCGGTGGTACTGCCGAGCCTGCAGCCTCCTTTGCCGGTTGGCGACTGGCTGCAGGGGCTCGATGGCCTGCTGCTGACCGGTGCGGTCAGCAACATCGAACCGCAGCACTACGAGGGCGGCCGCAGCTGGCCGGGCAATCCGCATGACCCGGCCCGTGATGCCAATGCGTTCGCGTTGCTGCGCGAGGCGCTGGCGCTGGACCTGCCAGTACTGGCGATCTGCCGCGGCTTCCAGGAACTGAACGTCGCGCTGGGTGGCAGCCTGCATCCGCAGGTACACGCGGTGCCTGGCCTGGCTGACCATCGCGAAGACCCGCAGGCGCCGGTGGAGGTGCAGTACGGACCGGCCCACGCGGTTACCCTGGTTGCCGATGGCTGGCTGGCGCAGTGGCACGGCAGCGACCGGGCGCAGGTCAATTCGGTGCACGGGCAGGGCATTGCCCGCCTCGCGCAGGGCCTGCAGGTCGAGGCCGTGGCCGACGATGGGCTGGTCGAAGCGGCACGCAGCCTGCACCATCGTTTCGTGCTCGGCGTACAGTGGCACCCGGAGTGGCGTGTCATGCAGGCGCCGTTCTATCACGCTATTTTCCGTGCGTTCGGCCAGGCTTGCCGGCAGCACCAACAGAACCGACTGGATTCCCGATGAGTTCCCGAACGCGCCCGCGCAAGACGGCCACGCCCCCCGCACCGCAGGAAAGCAGCCTGCTGCGCTGGCTGAAGGAACGGCGCATCACCGAGGTCGAGTGCCTGGTGCCAGACATCACCGGCAACGCGCGCGGCAAGATCATTCCCGCCGACAAGTTCTCGCACGACTACGGTACGCGGCTGCCCGAAGGCATCTTCGCCACCACCGTCACCGGCGAGTTCCCTGATGACTACTACGAGCTGACCTCGCCGTCGGACTCGGACATGATGCTGCGCCCCGATCCGGACACGGTGCGCATGGTGCCGTGGGCGGCCGACGCCACCGCGCAGGTCATCCACGATTGCTACACCAAGAGCGGTGAGCCGCACGAGCTGGCGCCACGCAACGTACTGCGCCGCGTGCTGGCGGCCTACGCCGAGCTGGGCCTGCGCCCGGTGGTGGCGCCGGAGCTTGAGTTCTTCCTGGTGCAGAAGAACACCGACCCGGACTTCCCGCTGCTGCCACCGGCCGGCCGCTCCGGGCGCCCGGAGACCGCGCGGCAGTCGTACTCGATCGACGCGGTCAACGAATTCGACCCGATCCTCGACCTGATGTACGACTACGCCGATGCGATGAAGCTGGACGTGGACACGCTGATCCACGAATCGGGCGCGGCGCAGCTGGAGGTCAACTTCACCCATGCCGATGCGATGGACCTGGCCGACCAGGTATTCCTGTTCAAGCGCACCATGCGCGAGGCGGCGATGCGCCACGGGGTGTACGCCACCTTCCTGGCCAAGCCGATGGAAAACGAGCCGGGCAGTGCCATGCACATCCACCAGAGCCTGGTGCGGATGAGTGACGGCAGCAACGTTTTTGCCGGTGATTCCGATGCCGAGGGCGAGTTCAGCCCAGTGTTCGGCCATTACCTGGGTGGCCTGCAGAAGTACGCGCCGCAGGCGATGGCGTTCTTCGCGCCGAACGTGAACTCGTACCGCCGCCTGGTGTTCGGCGAGGTCTCGCCGAGCAACGTGCACTGGGGCTTCGACAACCGTACCTGCGGGCTGCGCGTGCCGCTGGATACGCCGGAAAACATGCGCGTGGAGAGCCGTTTCGCCGGCTCCGACGCCAACCCGTACCTGGCAATGGCGGCGACCCTGGCCTGCGGCCTGCTCGGCATCCGCGAGCGGCTGGCGCCGGACGCGCCGGTGACCGGCAGCGCGAAGGAACTGGGCTACAACCTGCCGCGCTCGCTGGGCGAGGCGCTGGACGGGCTGGAGCAGTGCAGCGAGCTCCAGGCCCTGCTGGGCGAGCGTTTCTGCCGCGCCTACATCTCGGTCAAGCGCAAGGAATACGAGACCTTTTTCCGCGTCATCAGCTCGTGGGAGCGCGAGTTCCTGCTGCTGAACGTCTGAGCATCTGGAATAGAAAAATCCGCCGCCGGGGGGTAGGCTGGCACCCGTCGCCGGCCCCGCCGGCCCCCCTTCCCGCATTCTGGAGCACCCGATGAAGCTGCGTATCCTCACGCTCGGCCTGGCCTCCGCCATGCTTGCCGCCTGTGGCGGTGGCAACGGCGGCGCGCAGGACAGCCAGGTCCTGAACGTCTACAACTACAGCGATTACATCGCCGAGGACACCATTCCGACCTTCGAGAAGGAGAGCGGGATCAAGGTGACCTACGATGTGTTCGACAGCGATGAGATGGTCGAGACCAAGCTGCTGGCCGGCAACAGCGGCTACGACGTGGTGGTGCCGACGCTGAACTTCTTCGGCCGCCAGATCCAGGCCGGCGTGTTCCTGCCGCTGGACAAGAGCAAGATCCCGAACCTGGCCAACCTCGATCCGGCGGTGATGAAGCGCATCGCCACCCAGGATCCGGGCAACCAGTACGGCGTGCCGTACATGATCGGCACCACCGGCATCGGCTACAACGTGGACATGCTGAAGCAGCGCTTCGGTGGCAGCACCGACATCGCCAACAGCTGGGACCTAGTGTTCAAGCCGGAGAACATCAGCAAGATGAAGGACTGCGGCGTGACCATCCTGGACACGCCGGCCGACATGATCCCGATCGCGCTGCATTACCTGGGCCTGGACCCGCACAGCGGCGACCCGGCCGAACTGCAGAAGGCGGCCGACCTGCTGAAGTCGATCCGCCCGTACGTTCAGAATTTCCACTCCTCGCAGTACGTGGGTTCGCTGGCCAACGGCGGTACCTGCCTGGTGGTCGGCTGGTCCGGTGACATCATCCAGGCCCGCGACCGCGCCGAGGAAGCCAGCAATGGCGTGCACGTGGCCTACTCGATCCCGAAGGAAGGTGCGCCGCAGTGGTTCGACATGCTGGCGATCCCGAAGGACGCCAAGCACCCGGAAGCGGCTTACAGGTTCATCAACTACCTGCTGGAACCGAAGGTCGCTGCGGCCAACACCAACTTCATCCACTACGCCAACCCGATCCCGACCGCAACGCCGCTGGTGGACGAGGCGATCCGCACCGACCCGACCATCTATCCGCCGGCGGATGTCGCCGAGAAGATGTTCACCTACTCGATCAACACGCCGGAGACCGACAAGCTCTACACCCGGCTGTGGACCGAGGTGAAGACCGGCCGCTGAGCCGGTCTGGCGCCGTCGGGCCTTGCCCGGCGGCTCCCTTAACCTGCGCCGAAGCCGGTACTCCCGCTTCGGCCAAGGTGCTGCAGGATGGCCGGCAGCAGGTCGCGTGCGTCGCGGCCGCCGTTGCACAGGAACGACGAACTCATCCGCTGCAGGTTGTGCATGCCGATGAAGAACAGCCCCGGCTGCGGGGAAACACCGAAGTCGCCAAGCGGATAGCCGTGTGCATCCAGCACGCCCTGCACGTCGAGCCAGGGCCACTCGGCGACGAACCCGGTGGCCAGTACCACCGCGCGGATGCCCGCAGCCTTCAGGTCCAGCTTGCATGGGGACGGTTCCGGCTCCCAGTGCAGGTAGACCTCTTCGGGAATGTAGCGGGCATCGTCGGTGCGCGGTTCGGGCCGCGTGGCGTAGTACGCGCTGGCCAGCGAATCGAGATAGGCATATTCGGCCCGCGTCGCCTCGATCGCGGTATGCAGCTGCGGGCGGACATCGGCGAAGCGGGCGGTGTTTCCGCTGAATTCCTGCAACCGGCCCAGCAACCTGATGCCTGCGCGGTGCATCGCCAACAGGCTGATCGAACTGCCCAGGCCGGCGCTTCCCTTGCCGGATATCAGCGGGAACTCCGCAGTGCGGGCCTTGCGCAGCGCGTCCGGCTCGCCTGCCAGTACGGCCGCCGATTGGCTTACGTGTTGATGGATGCGCCCGGCCATGTCCCACCAGGTCATCGAGTCCTTGCCGCGCAGCCGGCGGGTGTGCGAATGCCGCTGGGCCAATGACCAGTACACGCTGCGACCACCGTCGCGCAGGTCCTGGGCGATCTGCGCGCCGGACTGGCCGCCGCCGATGACCAGCACCGCGCCCTCGGGTAGCTGGCCGGGACCGCGGTAGTCGCTGGAGTGCAGCATGGTGAGGCCTGGTGCGGGCGCGAACGGGGCCCGGGGCAACCGCGCCCGGCGGTATTCACCGGTGGCGACCACCACCGCCTGGGCATGGATCAGCCCCCGGCTGCTGTCGATGGCATAACCACCGGACTCGGGCCCGACCCGATGGACCACGCACCCCTCGCTGATCGGCAATGCGCGCTCGTCGGCATAGTCGCGCAGCCGTCGGATCACTTCCGGGGCCCCCATGAACCCTTCCGGGTCATCCCCGGCATAGGCATGGCCATGAAGGGCCATGGTCGCGTTGGCGGTGTTGGTCTGGAACGAATCCCAGCGTCGCCGCCAGCTGGCACCCACGGTTTCGGCCTCCAGCACGCGATGCTCGACGCCGGCCTCCTGCAGGAGCGCGCTGAGCGACAACCCAGCCTGGCCGGCGCCGATGATGACCAGCGGCAGCCGTGCAGGCAGGCAGCCTGGCAGGCGGGGCGGGAAAGGGGAGGGGCTGTCCGGGGAAATCACCAGGGTCGGTCCATGCAAGGCCTAGATCCGGGGCATTGCGCGGGGAATGCCCCGGGCTTTCAATGGATCCCGCTCTGAAAAATGTTGCAGATCGGGCCGCCGCCCGTGGTGTCTGGCCGGGACGGCCGTCCGGGCGTCGAGGAGAGCCCGGGCCTTCCGGCGGACAGGCCGCCATGGCGGGGGAAAACCGACACACCTCGGGAGGCCTGGGCGCGCCAGCGGCCGCTTCCACCCACTGCCGTCATATCCCCTTCGGCCCCCGGCCGTTAGAATGGCCGCCGCTGTCCACCGCCCGCTCCCGGAGCCCCCATGCCCGTTGAAGCCCAGCCGGTAGCCGCCGTCGTCGACACGACCGGTGCGCCCGGCTATCTCTCCATTCGTGATCTGCGCAAGGAATTCGACGGATTCGTCGCCGTCGACGACGTCAACCTGGACGTGCGCAAGGGCGAGATCTTTGCCCTGCTCGGTGGCTCCGGCAGTGGTAAATCGACCCTGCTGCGCTGTCTGGGCGGCTTCGAGACGCCCACCAAGGGCAGCATCACCGTCGATGGCCAGCGCCTGGACGCGCTGCCGCCGTACCAGCGGCCGGTCAACATGATGTTCCAGTCCTATGCGCTGTTCCCGCACATGACGGTCGAGCAGAACATCGCCTTCGGCCTGAAGCAGGATGGCCTGGGCAAGGACGCGATCAGCAAGCGCGTCGGCGAGATGCTCGACCTGGTGCAGATGGGCCACCTGGGCAAGCGCAAGCCGCACCAGCTGTCCGGTGGCCAGCAGCAGCGCGTGGCGCTGGCGCGGTCGCTGGCCAAGGGGCCGAAGCTGCTGCTGCTGGACGAGCCGATGGGCGCGCTGGACAAGAAGCTGCGCTCGCAGATGCAGCTGGAACTGGTCAGCATCATCGAGTCGTCGGGCGTGACCTGCGTGATGGTCACCCACGACCAGGAAGAAGCGATGACCATGGCCACCCGCATCGCGGTGATGGATGCCGGCTGGATCCAGCAGGTCGGCAAGCCGGACGAGGTCTACGAGCAGCCGGCCAACCGCTTCGTCGCCGAGTTCATCGGTTCGGTCAACCTGTTTGACGGGGTGATCGACGAGGACCTGCCCGAGTACGTGACCGTGCGCTCGCCGCTGTTCCCGGCGCCGATCTACATTGCCCATGGCATCACCTGCTATGAAGGGCAGCCGGTCGCGTTCGCGCTGCGCCCGGAGAAGGTGATGATCGGCAAGGACGAGCCGGAAGGGCACACCAACAAGGCGCAGGGCGTGATCGAGGACATCGCCTACTTCGGCAGCCACTCGGTCTATCACGTGCGCCTGCCCAGCGGCGCCAAGGTGCTGGCCAACTTCGCCAACTCGCAGCGCTGGGCCAGTGATGGCTTCACCTGGGGCGACGAGGTGTGGGTGCACTGGCGCGACAACGACGGCGTGGTGCTGACCTCATGAGCGTCGCCGGCCTGAAGCGCTGGCTGCCGGGGCTGCGTGCCACGGTGATCGGCATTCCGTACCTGTGGCTGCTGCTGTTCTTCGCAGTGCCGTTCCTGATCGTGCTGATGATCAGCTTCTCGCTCAGCCGGGTCGGCTCGCCGCCGTATACCTGGCTGCTGCAGTACGCCGACGGCGGTTTCTCGCTGAAGCTGAACCTGGAAAACTACCTGGCGCTGTTCCGCGATTCGATCTATGCCCAGGCGTTCCTGAGCTCGATCAGGATCGCGGCCATCTCCACCTTCCTGACCCTGCTGATCGGCTACCCGATGGCCTATGCCATCGCCCGCCTGTCGCCCGCCGCTCGCAACGTGGCGATGATGCTGGTGGTGCTGCCGTCGTGGACCTCGTTCCTGATCCGCGTGTATGCGTGGAAGGCGATCCTGGACCGCAACGGCCTGCTCGACCAGTTCCTGCAGTTCACCGGCCTGCAGACGCTGATGACGTCGATGGGCCTGCCGAAACTGCAGCTGATCGATACCCCGACCGCCGCCTACATCGGCATCGTCTACTGCTATCTGCCGTTCATGGTGCTGCCGCTGTACGCCAATCTGGTCAAGCATGACCACCGCCTGCTGGAAGCGGCCTACGACCTCGGTGCCAAGCCGTGGCAGGCGTTCCTGCGCATCACCCTGCCGTTGTCGAGGGCGGGCATCATCGCCGGCTGCATGCTGGTGATGATCCCGGCGGTGGGTGAATTCGTGATCCCGGAAATGCTCGGTGGTTCGGAGACACTGATGGTCGGCCGCCAGCTGTGGAACGAGTTCTTCAACAACCGCAACTGGCCAGGCGCGTCGGCGATGGCGGTGGCGATGATCCTGTTGCTGCTGGTGCCGATCCTGCTGTTCAACCGTTCCCAGCAGCGCCTGCTGGAAGGGAAGCAGGCATGAGCCCGCGTACCGCCAAGGGCCTGGGGCTGGGCGTGCTGCTGCTGGGCTTCGCCTTCCTGTACCTGCCGATTCTGCTGTTGATGTTCTATTCGTTCAACAGCTCGCGGCTGGCGATGGTCTGGGCCGGGTTTTCCACCCGCGCCTACAGTGACCTGTTCGCCGACCGCGCGCTGATGGAGGCGATGTGGACCAGCCTGGTGGTGGCGTTCTGGACCGCCTGTACCGCCACCGTGCTGGGCACGCTGGCGGCGATGGTGATGACCCGCTTCAAGCGCTTCCGTGGCAAGCCGCTGTTCGGTGCGCTGGTCACCGCGCCGCTGGTGATGCCGGATGTGATCCTGGGCTTCTCGCTGATGGCGCTGCTGGCCTCGATGGGCGCGATTCCCGGCTTCCCGGCGCGCGGCCTGGCCACCATCTGGATCGCCCACGTCACCTTCACCCTGTGCTTCGTCACCGTGGTGGTGTCTTCGCGCCTGCAGGAAATGGATCTGTCGCTGGAAGAAGCCGCGATGGACCTCGGGGCCAGCCGGCTGACCGTGTTCACCCGCATCACCCTGCCGATCATCGCGCCGGCGCTGGTGGCGGGCTGGCTGCTGGCGTTCACCCTGTCGCTGGATGACGTGGTGGTGGCCAGCTTCGTCGCCACGCCGGGCTCGACCACGCTGCCGATGAAGGTGTTCGCGTCGGTGCGCATGGGCATCAGCCCGAAGATCAATGCACTGGCCACGCTGCTGGTGTCGGCGGTATCGATCGCCGCGGTGATCGGCTGGTACATCAATGCCCGCGCCGAGAAGCGGCGCCAGCGCGACCTGCAGCTGGCGCGGCAGGACAACGGCTGAGTACACGATCCGTCCACTGTGCCGGCAACACCCGGCTCACGGCCGGCGACGCACAATGGGGGTCTTCCAGATGGAGATCCCCCATGACCGTCGAGATCATCGACCCGGCCACCGGCCAGGTGACCTACCGCCATGAACTGATGGGCGCTGCCGACATCGAGCAGCGCCTGCAGGCCGCCGCCGATGCCTTCCCCGGCTGGGCCGAGCGTTCACTGCAGGAACGCGGCGCGATCCTGCGCCAGATCGCGGCGCAGCTGCGCACGCGCCGCGACGACCTACAGCAGGCGATGACGCACGAGATGGGCAAGCTCAAGGCCGAGGCGCTGGCCGAGGTCGATAAGTGCGCGGCGGCCTGCGAGTACTACGCCGACCACGCCGCCGACTATCTCAAGCCGCAGCTGATCGATACCGAAGCCCAGCGCAGCTACGTGCGCTACGAGCCGATCGGCTGCGTGTTCGCGGTGATGCCGTGGAATTTCCCGATCTGGCAGGTGTTCCGTTTCCTCGCCCCGGCGTTCATGGCTGGCAACGTCGCTCTGCTCAAGCACGCCAGCAACGTGCCGCAGTGCGCCGACCTGATCCTGGCGGTGTGCCGTGACGGCGGCCCGCCTGATGGCGTGTTCGACGTGCTGCACATCGACAACGACCAGGCCGCCGACGTGCTGCGCGACGCACGGGTGAAGGCGGTGACGCTGACCGGCAGCGAGCGGGCAGGGCGCTCGATCGCCTCCAATGCCGGCAGCCAGCTGAAGAAGTCGGTGATGGAACTGGGTGGCAGCGATGCCTTCGTGGTGCTCGACGATGCCGACCTCGACAAGACCGTGGCCGCAGCGGTGAAGTCGCGCTTCGACAACAGCGGCCAGACCTGCATCGCGGCCAAGCGGTTCATCGTGGTCGAGGCGGTGGCCGATGAGTTCACCCGTCGCTTTGTGGAGGCGGCGGGCGAGCGCCAGTACGGCGATCCCGATAAGCCTGGCACCACGCTGGCACCGATGGCTCGCGCCGACCTGCGTGACGAACTGCACAAGCAGGTGCAGGCCAGCGTGGCCAAGGGCGCGCGGGTGCTGATCGGTGGTGAGCCGATAGCCGGCACCCATGCCGGCTATCCGGCCACGGTGCTCGACCAGGTCGGCCCGGGCATGCCGGCGTATGACGAGGAGCTGTTCGGGCCGGTGGCCGCGGTGATCCGGGTCAAGGATGAGGCCGAGGCACTGCGCGTGGCCAACGACACCCGCTTCGGCCTGGGCGGCAGCGTGTGGACCGGCGATCCGGTACGCGGCGAGCGCTTCGCGCAGCGCATGGAATGCGGTGCGGCGTTCGTCAACGCCATCGTCAAGAGCGACGCGCGGCTGCCGTTCGGCGGCAGCAAGCAGTCAGGCTTTGGTCGGGAGCTGGCTGACCATGGCATCCATGAGTTCATGAACATCAAGACCGTCTACGTGGCTTGATCCCGAGCGGTAGTGCCGGTCGCTGGCCCGCATTGCCCTGATTGCCGGCCAGCGGCCGGCACTACCAGAAGCGGGTCATGTGCCACCACCAACGGTCGGGGCCTACCGGATTGCGGGGTATCGACGCCCCCCGTGCATGGTGGGTATCGACCGTTGGTCGATACGCGCTACAACCACTTCGCGCGCTTGAACAGCCGGTACAGCCCTACGCAGACGCCGCCCACGCCAACGATCATCAGTGGGTAGGCCCACGGTTGGCTCAGCTCCGGCATGTGGCTGAAGTTCATGCCGTACCAGCTGGTGATCAGCGTCGGCGCCGCCAAGAGTGCGGCCCACGCACCCAGCCGCTTGACCGTCTCGCCCTGCGCCAGTGTCACCAGCGAAAGGTTCACGCTCAGCGCGGTGCCCAGCATCTCACGCAGGGTGTCGATCACATCGCTGATGCGCACCGCATGGTCATGCACGTCACGCACGTACAGCTTCACTTCGTCCGGGATCAGTTCGCCCTGGTAGCGGCGCAGCTGCGCAAGCACGTCCTGCAGTGGCGCCACTGCCATGCGCATCTTGTTCAGTTCGCGCTTGAGCTCGTACAGGCGCACCACGGTGCTGCGCTTGTAATTCTCGGCGAAGATGTCCTTCTCCAGCAGGTCCAGGGTATCGCGGAAGCGGTGCACGATCGGCAGGTAGTTGTCGACCACGAAGTCGGTCACCGCATACAGGCAGTACGACGGGCCCATTTTCAGCAGCTGCGGCTCGCGCTCGACGCGTGCGCGCACTGGCGCGTAGGACAGCGAGGCGCCGTGGCGCACCGTCACCAGGAAGCGCGGGCCGAGGAAGGCATGGGTTTCGCCATACTGGATGCGCTCGTCGACCATCTGCGCGGTGGTCACCACCACGAACAGCGAATTGCCGTAGGCCTCGACCTTGGGCCGCTGGTGTGCGTTGCGCGCGTCTTCGATGGCCAGGTCGTGCAGGCAGAATTCTTCCTGCAGTTTCAGCAGCACATCGTCGTTGGGATCGTACAGGCCGACCCACACGAAGCCATTGCCACTGGCGATGACATCGCTGATGGCGTCCAGGCTGATGTCGTGGCGTTTGCCCTCGTCATCGTAGTGGACGCAGTTGATGACGCAGGTAGGGTTGGCCGAAGCCGGGGCGGAAGCGGAGGCGGGCAATGACATGCCCGCCATCGTGCGTCAGGGCCGTGTTTCGGACAAGTGAGGACGGCGCCCCAGCACCCACGCCAGGGCCGCGTGCACCGGCAGCAGCAGCACGATCCACTGCACGTTGTACTGGGCCTGCAGGCTCAGCCAGTGCAGCACCAGTGCGGCCACCGCCTGTACCGCCAGCAGCCACAACATGATGCTGAACATGCGTCCCGGCAGGCGCCGGCGCAGCAGCGCGATCGCACCGGGCAGCAGCAGCACGGCCAGCGGCGAAAGCAGCAGCAGGTTGCGGTTTGCCCACGCGGCGTAGTGGATGCTGAAGCCCCACAGGAACACCAGCACGCCACCCAACAGAGCGCACAGCAGCCAGAACGGCAGTGCCAGCCCGGCCAGCAGGCGCGGGCGGTTGCGCAGCGCCAGCACGCCAGCGGCGATCACCAGGCCGCACAGCAGCCACGGCCACCAGCGGCGTGCGAACTCCTTCGGCTCCGGATCGATGCGGTGCGGCAACAGTTCCTGTTCGGCCTGCACCAGCGGCCGGCCATCGCTGTTGCGTGCCTGGCGCAGGGCATCGGCCAGGCGCATCGGGACGAACGCTTCCTGCCAGCGCGACAGCGGCTGGTCGGCGAACGGCCCCAGGCCCACATCGAAGCCCAGCCACATCCAGGGTGCCGGCGAGGCCAGACGGACCGATTCACTGCGATAGGTGTTGCCACGCGAGCGCCCCGACAGCTGCGACTGCAGGCCACCACCCAACGCCTTGTCGAGGGTGTCGCGCACCATCGTGGCGCAATTGGCGGTGTAATAGTCGTAGTGGTAGCGCGCGTTTTCCGGCTTGGCCCGCTCGGCCAGGTCAGCGGCCAGCGCACGCGCCTGGTCCGGGCGCAGGTCCAGCCATTGCACGCTGGCACCGCGGCCGGTCTCGTCGTAGTACGACAGGTCCTGTTGCAGCGGCAGCGCCACCAGGTAATACATCATGTCGCCACGTGCGAAGCGGCTGATGAAATCGTCCTCGGAGGGGTCGAAGTAGCCGAAGTTGTACGAGGTTGCGTCGCCGCTGAGCGGATCGACCACCACGATGGCGTCATGGCCGAAGCGTTCGAAGAACACCGTGCCCGGCTGCATGGTCACCACGCCGATGCGCGGAGCAGGGGCTTCAGCGCTGGCCGCGGGCACGGCAGGTGTGGCCGGCGCCGGCTGCGCGAAGGCGGCCAGCGGCAGGGCCATGGCCAACACGTAGAGTGTCAGCCACACCATGAGGATCAGGCCGCGGCGCTTCAAGCGTCGTCCTGCGCGTCCGGCGGCAGCACGGTCACGTGGAAGGCCTGCACCCGGCGCGCATCGGCGCGGGCCACGCGGAACATGAAGCGGTCCAGTGCCAGCTCATCGCCGACTTCCGGCAGATGGCCCACGGCCTCGGTGACCAGGCCACCGATCGTGTCGTAATCCTCGTCGGAGAACATTGCGCCGAAACGCTCGTTGAAGTCGCCGATCGGGGTCAGCGCGTCGACCACGTACTGTCCGTCGGACTGGATGGCGATCTGCGCCGACGGGTCCTCGGCCTCGTCATGCTCGTCGTCGATCTCGCCGACGATCTGTTCCAGCACGTCCTCGATGGTGACCAGGCCGGCGACACCGCCGTACTCGTCGACCACGATGGCCATGTGGTTGCGCGACAGGCGGAACTCCTTCAGCAGCACGTTGAGCTTCTTCGCCTCCGGAATCAGCACTGCCGGGCGCAGCAGCTCGCGTACGTTGGCCGGGCCGTTGTCGGCGACCACGCCGCGCAGCAGGTCCTTGGCCAGCAGGATGCCAAGGATGTCGTCCTTGTTCTCGCCGTGTACCGGGAAGCGTGAATGGCCGGATTCGACCACCTGCTTCATCAGTTCCAGGAAGGGCGCTTCAACCGGCAGCGAGACCATCTGCGAGCGCGAGATCATCACGTCGCCCACGGTCAGCTCGGCCACCGAAATGGCGCCTTCCATCATCTTCAGGGTATCGGCGGCGATCAGGCCTTCTTCCTGCGCGGTGTGCAGGACAGCGACCAGCTCGTCGCGGGTATGGGGTTCGCCGGAGAAGGCGGAGGTCAGGCGTTCAAGCCAGCCGCGCTTCTTTTCACTGTGCTCCGCAGGGGAGCTACTACTGTCGTCTTCTGACATCTCTGGAAAAAAGGCACCCGGCAGGCCGGGCGTTGACCCAAGTCTAGCAGGATGTGACGGCCTGTCAGTGACTGCCGGTGGCCGGGGCTGGGGCGGCCGCGGCCGGCTCCTCCTCGGGCAGGTCCAGGCTGTAGGTGCAGCCGGCCAGGGTCTTGCCCGGGTGGGAGGCCACGGTGGAGACGCTGAGGATGATCGACTCGATCTGGGCCTCGCCGGTCTTCGGGTCGGTCACGTCGCGGCTGACCAGCTCGCGGCCGGCCATGAACTTGCCGTCCTGGTCGTAGCCGGTCTCCAATTCCAGCCGTTTGGCCAGCGGGCGTGGGTCGGCCTGGTCGAGGACGGCCATGACGCTGGCGCCGGCCACCGCCACCCGATCGGTCTGTTGGCCGAACACGGTGATCGGGCTGGCCAGCCGGAACTCGCTCATGAACTGGTTGCCCTGCGGCAGCGGCTGCAGGCCCTGGGCCACGGCCTTCAGCGGATCGGCCAGCAGCGGCGCCAGCGCGGCCTGCTCGGCCACGCCCTGGCGGCATTCGATCAGGGCCGGCAGGTCAAGACTGGAGGCGAGGGCCGAAGGCACCGCAAAGGCACACAGCAGGGGCAGGCAGCAACGCAGGGACACGGGCGGTTTCCGCAGGCGAAGGGCACCCATCATAGCTCCGGTGAGCGCCTGAACAGCCCGCTGAGAAGGCGCAGGAAACCGGTCATCGCCCGCCGCACGACCATCAGTGAGAGGGTAAGCACGACCGCGAGCATGGTGATCTGCATCGATTGCCCCGCGATGCGCACCACCGCCGGCCACAGGCCCGGGCTGGTCAGCCAGGGCAACATTTCCGATGCGGCTGTCCTGGCCACTTTCACGTAGATCACGGCCAGCACGAACAGCACCAGCAACGAGGTGCGGCTGGCATGGAAGAACGGAAGCGCGTTGACCGGCCTGCCAAGCCGCTGCTGCAGCAGCGTTCGCCACAGCACCGGCAGGGTCAAGGCACCGACCAGTATCAGCACCATCGACGTTTCCCACAGCCCGGGCAGGTGGACGGGTTCTGCTCTACCCGTGAGGTGTGGGCCGATCATGCCGGTCGCCAGCCCGGCCAGCAGGCACAAGGGCGAGAGCAGGGCCAGGCTGCGCAGCAGCCAGTGCCTGCCGCTGGGGTCGCGGGCGCTGATGCGGCGCACGGTGTACGCGCCCAGCACCAGCAGGCCTGCGAACAGGCCCGCACTCTTTGCAATCGCCGTGAAGCTGTTTCCCGAGGTCATCCTTGGTTTCCTTGTGCCGCCATGCCAGGCGGCAAACAATTGCGCAGCGCGCGGACCGGCACCTGCAGCCCGGCTGGGTCAGGGCGATCGGCGCTGCGATGCCGCTGGGTACCAGCGCAGCCTGACCGGGTAGCCCAGCAGCGCCTGCAGGTGGTCGCGCACGGTCGCCGCCGTTGCGCGCGCGCCAGCGGTATCCCGGAGTTCCAGCTCCAGTTCACCGGTCATGACGTCCAGGCCATAGCCGGTCAGACCGGGCAGCTGCGGGATGAACCAGCCCTGCTGCGCCTGAAGACGGCGCTGCATCTCCGCTTCGGTCATTGAAGCGCCGATGATATAGCGCACGCGTTGCGGGCCGTCCGCCCCTGGATGGGTCTCATCCGCCTCGGAGGCTGGGCCAGTCAATCGCACGACGACGGTCCAACCCGTCGCATTGTCCACCCACATGCCGGCCAGGCGTGCCGCGTGGCGCGCCCTCAAGCGTTCCATCAATGCGTGCTGCTGCGCCTCGGCGACCGCCTGGCGGGCCGTCTGTTGGCTGACGTCAAAGAAGGCCTGCACCTCGGCGACTTTGGCGGCAATGTCGGCCGCGCTGTCGCTGGCCGGGAACGGCGACGGTCGTTCCCGGTCGGGGTCGATGCCCGGGGCAGTGGTTACCTGCAGAAGAGCGGCGATGAGTGCGGGCAACAGCGCGATGGGGTTGTCCTCCGTGATGAACCCGGTGTGCGTGGTCGTCAGCGCTCGCCGGCGTAGGGATCGGCGATGCCGAGCTCGGCCAGGATGTCGCGCTCCAGCTGTTCCATCGCCTCGGCTTCCTTGTCGTCCTCGTGGTCCCAGCCAAGCAGGTGCAGCACGCCGTGCACGGTCAGGTGCGCGTAATGGGCGTTGAGCGCCTTGCCCTGTTCGTCGGCTTCGCGGGCCACCACCGGTGCGCAGATCACCAGGTCGCCGAGCAGTGGAAACTTGACGCCCTTGGGCAGGCCTTCGGGCACTTCGGCCGGGAAGCTGAGCACGTTGGTGGCGTAGTCCTTGCCACGGTAATGGCGGTTCAGCGACTGGCCTTCCTTGGCATCGACCACGCGGATGGCCAGATCGGCCTCGCGGATGCGGCCCTTCAACGCAGCGGCCACCCACTTGCGAAAGCTCACGGCCGCCGGCAGGCCGGCACGCGGCAGGGCATAACTGACGGCGACGTCCAGTCGCACGGGACCACGGGTCATGGCGTCGCTCCAGGCTGGATCTGATGCAGGTCGCGGCGGTCGTAGGCGCTGACGATGCGCGCGACCAGCGGGTGGCGGACCACGTCGCGGGATTCGAAGAAGGTGAAGCTGACGCCCTCGACTTCACGCAGCACATCGATGGCGTCGCGCAGACCGGATTTCACGTGCTTGGGCAGGTCGGTCTGGGTCAGGTCACCGGTGACCACCGCGGTGGAGCCGTAGCCCAGGCGGGTCAGGAACATCTTCATCTGTTCGATGGTGGTGTTCTGTGCTTCGTCCAGGATCACGAATGCATCGTTGAGCGTGCGGCCGCGCATGTAGGCCAGCGGCGCGATCTCGATGACGTTCTTCTCCAGCAGCTTGACCACCTTCTCCACGCCCATCATCTCGTACAGGGCGTCGTACAACGGTCGCAGGTAGGGATCGACTTTCTGGCTCAGGTCGCCTGGAAGGAAGCCCAGCTTCTCGCCGGCTTCCACCGCGGGGCGCACCAGGATCAGGCGCTGCACCCGCGATTCGTTCAGTGCTTCGACCGCGCTGGCCACGGCCAGGAAGGTCTTGCCGGTACCGGCCGGGCCGATGCCGAAGTTGATGTCGTGGGTGGCGATCTGGTGCAGGTAGCGGGACTGATTGGCGCCACGGCCACGTACCGTACCGCGCTTGACCTTGATCGCGACCTCCTGCGCTTCGTAGGAGCGTTCGGCGATCTGCTCGACATTGGCCTGCGCCAGGCGCAGATGGATGGCGTGGTTGTCAAAGACGGTCTCGCCGGCTTCGGCGTACAGCGCTTCAACCAGCTTCTGCGCCTCCACGATGGCTTCATTGGGCCCGCTGATGCGGAACACGAAGCCACGGTTTGCGATCTCCACGCCGAGCTTCAGCTCGATCTGGCGCAGGTGCCCGTCGAAGGGGCCGCACAGGTTGGCCAATCGCTCGTTGTCTTCCGGCGACAGGGTGAAGTCTCGATGATCGATGCTTTTCATTGCTTGGGGTGGGGCGGGTTCGCCGTCCACCGCGATGGACTTGGGATGACAAGGTTACGCGCGTACCGGGCATGCGGCCAGCAGCGGGCCGATACGCGGTTTTCCACACCCGGTGTGGACGGGGGGCGCGAAAACCTGTGGATAGGCCTTCGCAGTGCTTGTGCCACAAGGCGTATGAGGCGGTGGTGAAAAAACCGTCACAGCCGGCCGGCTCCTGTGACGGCAGCGCATCTTCCGCTGCCAGGCACCCAGTACGGCCGCCCCCGTTCGGTTCTCCACACCAGCTGTGGAATGATGCTGAATCAAGCTGTGGATAGGTGGAGAGGAGCCTTGCAGCAAAAGGCTCGCCCGTACGTGGCGAAAAAACCGTCAGGGCTGATCGGAATCATTGAGGGTGCACGGGGCAGCTGGCACCGTGTCGCCGTCGCAGGAGGGGATGGTATGGGCATCGGCAACGGGATGCGTGGACTCGGGCTGGCGGCCATCGGCCTGCTGGCAGGCTGTGGGCAGTCAACGCCAACGGCGCTGGGCACACTGGAGTGGGACCGGATCACGGTGCCGGCGCCGGCGGCCGAGGTGATCGCCACGTTGGAGGTGCGCGAGGGCCAGCGGGTCAAGGCCGGGGCCGTGCTGATGCAGCTCGACCCCGCCCGCGGCGACGCGCAGTTCGCGGTGGCGCAGGCCGACACGGCGCGCGCGCAGGCCCAGCTGGAAGAGCTGAAGCTCGGCCCGCGGCAGGAACAGATCGCACAGGCCCAGGCACAACTGGCCGCGTTGCGCGCGCAGTCTGCTGAAGCCACTGCCTACTATCGGCGCGTGCAACCATTGGCACGCCAGCGCCTGATCGCCGCCGCCGAGCTGGACCGTGCACGGGCGGCCGCCGGCAATGCCGCGGCCAGCGTGCGTGCCGCCGAGCAGGCCTGGCTGGAACGGGTGCACGGCAGTCGCGCGCAGGACATCGCCCAGGGCCAGGCGGCCGCCGACGCCGCACAGGCGCAGCAGGTGGTGCAGGGCGTCAACCTGCAGAAGCTGCAGCTGCGCGCACCGCGCGATGGCGTGATCGATGCCTTGCCGTACCGGCAGGGTGACCAGGCACCGATCGGGGCGCCACTGGCGGTGCTGCTGGTTGGCGAGCGCCCCTATGCGCGCGTCTACCTGCCGCAGCCGCTGCGCCTGCAGGTCAAGGTCGGTCAGCCGGCGCAGATACAGCTGGAGGGAGGGCGCACCGTACTGAAGGGCCATGTGCGCGCGATCCGCAGCGAGCCTTCATTCACCCCGTACTACGCACTGACCGGCGATGACGTCGAGCGCCTGAGCTACCTCGCCGAGATCGAAGTGGATGAAGCCAGCGACATGCAGACGCTTCCGGCCGGGCTGCCGGTGCAGGTGCGCTTCTGAACACCGGTGCGGACATCGCAGTGCATGCGCAGGGCCTGACCCGCCGCTTCGGCGATCTGCTGGCCGTGGACAAGGTCGACCTGACCGTGCCCCGTGGCCAGGTCTATGGTTTCCTGGGCCCGAACGGGTCGGGCAAGTCGACCACCATCCGCATGCTGTGCGGCCTGCTGGAACCCAGTGCGGGGCAGATCGAGGTGCTGGGCCTGGCGGTTCCCGAGCAGGCCGAAGCACTGCGCCGGCGCATCGGCTACATGACCCAGCGCTTCTCGCTGTACGAAGACCTATCGGTACGCGAGAACCTGGAATTCCTCGCCGCCATCCAGGGCCTGCCGCGCAACCAGGCCCGGCAACGGGTCGATGCGCTGCTGCAGCAGTACCGGTTGCAGGACCGGCAGCCGCAGCTGGCCGGTACGCTCAGCGGCGGGCAGAAGCAGCGCCTGGCCCTGGCCGGCGCCGTGGTGCATTCGCCCGAACTGCTGTTCCTGGACGAGCCGACCAGCGCGGTCGACCCGGAGTCACGCCGCGACTTCTGGGAGGCCCTGTTTGAACTTGCCGACGCCGGTACCACCGTGCTGGTCTCGACCCACTACATGGACGAAGCCGAGCGCTGCCACCGGCTGGCTATTCTTGATCGTGGCGCGCTGGTCGCCGATGGCACGCCGGCCGAACTGTGTGCGCAGCTGGACGGCCGCACGCTGCAGGTCACGTCATCGCAGCCACGCCAGGCCAGCCGCGTGCTGGCCGAGCTGCCCGGCGTGCTGAGCGTGGCGCAGATCGGCACCCATCTGCGCGTGCTGTGCAATGAGGGCGTAGCGGATGTCGCAGTGCTGCGGCGCGCGCTGGCCAGCGCCGACCCGCAAGCGCATATCGAAACCGTAGCGCCGAACCTGGAAGACGTGTTCGTCGCCGCCACCCGCGGCCGTGGCCGGGAGCCGGCGGCATGAACCTGCGCCGGCTGTGGGCGATCGTGCTCAAGGAGCTGCGGCAGCTGCGCCGCGACCGCATCACGCTGGCGATGATCGTCGGCATTCCGGTGATGCAGCTGCTGCTGTTCGGGTATGCGATCAACCTCAACCTGCGCCACCTCGATGCCGGTGTCGCCGACCAGGACAACAGCGCCGCCTCTCGCGCGCTGGTGCAGGACATGGTCGCTACCGGCGTGATCACGCCGCGCAGCGAGGCGTACACGCCCGACCAACTGATGCAGGCGCTGCGCCGTGGCGAGATCAGTGTCGGCATCGTGGTGCCGGCCGACTTCGAGCGTCGCCGCTTCGACGGTCGCGAAGCAGTGCAGGTGCTGGTCGATGGCAGCGACACCGTGGTGCAGAGTGCGGCGATCCAGCTGGCGCAGGTGCCACTGGATACGCGCCCGACCAGCAATACGCGGCCGCTGCGCGAAGGCAGCATTGCCGGTGGCCAGGTCAGCGTGACCAGTTTCTACAACCCGCAACGGCGCTCGGCGGTGAACATCGTGCCCGGCCTGATCGGGGTGATCCTGACCATGACCCTGGTGATGTTCACGGCGGTGGCGGTGGTGCGCGAACGCGAGCGCGGCAACATGGAACTGCTGATCGCCACGCCGGTATCGCGCAGCGAACTGATGGTCGGCAAGGTGCTGCCCTATGCAGCGATCGGTCTGCTGCAGACCACGCTGGTGCTGGTGCTGGGCACCTGGCTGTTCCAGGTGCCGATTCGCGGCAGCCTGCTCGACATCTACCTGGCCGCGGTGCTGCTGGTGCTGGCCAACTTGGCGCTGGGCCTGCTGATCTCCACGCGCGCGCGTTCGCAGTTCCAGGCGATGCAGATGACCCTGTTCCTGTTCCTGCCGTCGATCCTGCTGTCGGGCTTCATGTTCCCGTTCGCCGGCATGCCGCGGCCGGTGCAGTGGCTGGCCGAAGTGCTGCCGCTGACCCACTTCCTGCGCCTGGTGCGCGGCATCATGCTGCGCGGCGCCTCGCTGTGGGAGCTGTGGCACGACGCACTGGCGCTGCTGGCCTTCATCGTGGTGATGATGACGCTGGCGATCCTGCGTTTCCGCAAGCGCCTGGATTGAGGCCTGCCATTCGGTAGTGCCGGCCGCTGGCCGGCATCATTTCCGGTAGGTGCCGACCGTTGGTCGGCACACCTTATTCCGCCACCACGCGCCCGCGCAGCGAATTGGTCAGCGCTTCGGTGATCACCACATCCACGAACTGCCCGATCAGGCGCGCAGGCGCCGGGAAATTCACCGACCGCATGTTCTCGGTCTTGCCGGTCAGCTCGTTCGGGTTCTTGCGCGACGGCCCTTCCACCAGCACGGTCTGCACCGTGCCCACCATCTTCTGGGAGATGCTGGCGGCGTGCGCATTGATGCGCTCCTGCAGGCGCGACAGGCGCGCGTGCTTCTCCGCATCGCTGATCGTGTCCTCCAGGTCGGCCGCTGGCGTGCCCGGGCGGCGCGAATAGATGAAGGAGAAGCTGTGGTCGAAGCCGATGTCTTCGATCAGCTTCATGGTCTTCTCGAAGTCGGCATCGGTCTCGCCGGGGAAGCCGACGATGAAGTCCGAGCTGATTGAAATGTCCGGGCGCACCGCACGCAGCTTGCGGATCTTCGACTTGAATTCCAGCGCGGTGTAGCCGCGCTTCATCGCCGACAGCACGCGGTCGCTGCCGGCCTGCACCGGCAGGTGCAGGAAGTTGGCCAGCTGCGGAACGTCGCGGAACGCATCGATCAGCGAATCGCTGAACTCGAGCGGGTGCGAGGTGGTGAAGCGGATGCGGCCGACCCCATCGATCTCGGCGATGGTGCGGATCAGCAGGCCAAGGTCGGCAAACTCACCGTCTCCATACGGGCCGCGATAGGCGTTGACGTTCTGGCCGAGCAGGTTGATCTCGCGCACGCCCTGCGCGGCGAGCTGCGCCACTTCCACCACCACGTCCTCGAACGGGCGGCTGACTTCGGTGCCGCGGGTGTAAGGCACCACGCAGAACGAGCAGTACTTGGAACAGCCTTCCATGATCGACACGAACGCCGAGGCACCTTCGGCGCGTGGCTCGGGCAGGCGGTCGAACTTCTCGATCTCGGGGAAGCTGATGTCCACCTGCGGGCGCTTCTGCTCGCGGCGTGCGCGGATCAGTTCCGGCAGGCGATGCAGGGTCTGCGGACCGAACACAAGGTCCACGAACGGGGCGCGCTTGATGATCGCTTCGCCTTCCTGCGAGGCCACGCAGCCGCCCACGCCGATGATGACCTCGCGGCCCTTGTTCTTCAGGCCCTTCCACACGCCGAGTTGGCTGAACACCTTCTCCTGCGCCTTCTCGCGGATGGAGCAGGTGTTGACCAGGATGACGTCGGCGTCGTCCGGGCTGTCGGTCAGTTCCAGGCCATCGCTGGCGGCAAGTACGTCGGCCATCTTGGCCGAGTCGTACTCGTTCATCTGGCAACCGTGGGTCTTGATGTACAGCTTGCCCTTGACCTGGTCAGGCTTGCGCGGACCAGCGGGCAGGGCAACGAGCGGGGTACCGCCCGGCGTGACGGGCGGAAAGACGTCTGGCGTCCCGGTCATGGCGCTTAATCCATTCGGGTGGCGGGAAAGCGGGCAATTCTACCCGCATCCCGCGCCAGCCGCCGCGCCCTTGTAGAGCCGAGCCCACGCTCGGCTGCTCTTCCCGCTTCCCATGGGGCAGCCTGGCATGGCCTGGCTCTACTGAAGCCAGCCGAGCGTGGGCTCGGCTCTACAAGGAAAGCCGGCCGGGGCTGCTCCGGCGCTGCTTATGCCGCTGCCAGCTCCGCATCGATCTGCCGCGAACGGTCGAAGGCGGTCATCGCGCTCATCCGCGCAATGTAATCAGCCGTGGCCGGCGCAGGCTGCACCAGGCCGAAGGCCGTGGTCCAGGCCAGCGCATTGCCCCACAGCACATCGGCGGCACTCATCGTCCCGCCGAGCAGGTAGGGACCCTGTGCCAGCTGGGCCTCGACCACCTGCAGCACGGTGTCCGCATCGTTGTACGGTGACATCAGGCGCGGCGGTGGCTCGCGGTGCATCGCCTTGTCGATCATCGCTGGCTCGAAGCAGGCGCCGTAGAAGGCCATCCAGCGAAGGTAGGGCCCGCGCAGGGCGTCGCCGATCGGCGGTGCCAGCCCGGCTTCCGGATACAGGTCGGCCAGGTACAGATAAATGGCGACCTGCTCGGTCACCAGTGCGCCGTTGTGGACGATGGCCGGCACCTTGCCCATCGGGTTGATGGCCAGATAGGCCGGAGCCAGGTTGGCGCCGGCTTTCAGGTCCAGCACCTGCATGCGGTAGTCGGCACCCAGCGCTTCGAGCAGAGCCACGGCGCCGCTCGAGCGGGATCGGGCGGCGTGATACAGGGTGATCTGGCGTGAGGTCATGGCATTGCTCCTTGCGGTGGGTGGTGAACTGGAAGCCATCCTGGGGCACTATTGCGGACGACTTCTGTCCTCGATTCTTCATGCGCCATACCGCCCATCGACTGCTGCGCCTGATCGCCCTGCTGCAGGCCCGCCGCCAGTGGTCCGGGGCTGAGCTGGCCGAGCGCATGGGCGTGGACCGGCGCAGCATCCGCCGCGATATCGAGCGCCTGCGCGAGCTGGGCTACCCGGTCCACGCCTCGTCAGGGGTGGGCGGCGGCTACCAGCTCGGGGCGGGGGCGCCGGTATTGCCGATGCTGCTGGACGAGGAGGAGGCAACCACCCTGGCCATCGCCCTGCGTGCCGCGTCTGCGACCGTCGCCGGCATCGACGACACTGCGCGGGGCCTGTTGTCCAAGCTCGACCCGCTGGTGCCGACCCGCCGCCGCCGGCAGGCCGGGGAGGTGCATGCGGCGACGGCCACCCTGGCCGACCTTCCGTCCACCGACGCACGCCTGCTCGGACGGCTGGCCCAGCACTGTCGGCAGGCGTCGCGGCTGGCCTTCGAATACCGCAGTGCGCAGGACGCGGTCACCCAGCGCGAGGTCGAGGCCCAGCACCTGGTCAATTACGGGCGGCGCTGGTATCTGCTTGCCTGGGACCTGGGGCGGCAGGACTGGCGCACTCTGCGCGTGGACCGCATGGGTGCCGTACGTGAGTGCTCCGAGCCGGGCCTGCACCGGCGCACGCCAGCCCCTCCGGACGTGATGGTGCGGCAGGCGGTCAGCCAGGCGCCGTTCGCACTGCAGGCCATCGTCCGCCTGGCCGGCAGCCGCACCGAGCTGGAAGGGCGCATCCCACCGTGGTGTGGTGTGCTGGAGGCTGATGGTGTCGGCCATTGCCTGTTGCGCATGGGCGCCGAGAGCCGCGGCATGATGCTGGCGCAGATCCTCAGCCTGGACCGGGTGCCGGTGGCGTTGTGGACCACACCGCCGGGCCTGCGCGATGAGCTGGCACAGCGTTTGGCCGGATTGGGCCAGGTGCTGGCTGTGCCGCCGGTCACAGGCTGAGCCACGTCGCTTGGCAAGCCCCGGCGAAGCTGGGACACTCGCGGCATGAAGGGGATACTGGGGACAACGGCGATCATCATCGCTGCGCTGACCGCTGCGCCGGCCAGCGCCGGCACCCTGTACAAGTGCCAGGGTGCCGACGGGGTCACCAGCTACGTGAGCAAGCGAGTGGCCGGCGCGCGCTGCAGCAGCATCAGCTACAGCCGCGATACCCGGCCGGCACCGCGCCCTGTGGTGGTCGCGCCGAAGCCTGCGCCGACCACGGTGGCCAGCATCGAACGCAATCCGGTCGCCGTGGCGGCCAGCGCCGCTGCGCCCACTGCGGTCGCGTCGACGCCTGCTGCCCCCGCGCCTGCTGCGGCACCGACGGCCTCGCGGGCCGGGCGGATGGTCAGCGGCCAGGTCTATTCCTTCATGAAGGATGGGGTGCGCCACTACACCAGTGCGCGGCCAACCCAGGTCGCCAACCTCGGCCCGGTGCGTACGATCCGCTACAGTTTCATGGAGCGCTGCTATGCCTGTGGCGTCAACCCACGCGTGGACTTCGGTTCGGTGCGCTTGAACACCACCGCGTTCCAGACCGAGATCACCTCGGCCGCACGCGAGTTCGGCGTCGAAGAAGCCGTGGTGCGCGCCATCATCCACGCCGAGTCGGCCTACAACCCGACCGCGCTCAGCCGCGCCGGCGCGCAGGGCCTGATGCAGCTGATGCCGCCGACCGCGGCCCGCTTCGGGGTCAGCGATTCCTATGATGCCGGGCAGAACATCCGCGGTGGCGTGCAGTATCTTGCGTGGTTGCTGAAGCGCTTCAATGGCGACCTGACCCTGGCTGCGGCCGGCTACAACGCCGGCGAGGGCGCGGTCGACCGCCACGGTGGCGTGCCGCCCTACAGCGAGACGCAGTACTACGTGCGCCGGGTCGGGCAGCTGGCCGAGCGTTACCGCACCGCCCTGAGTCACCAGTAGGTGCCGACCGTTGGTCGGCACTCCCTTGAACAAGTGGGTGCCGACTGTCAGTCGGCACTCCTTGCAAAGAGCGTTGTGTGGCGCGCGACGGTTCCGCTACACTCGACCGCGATTCAATGCGGCTCTGGCCCCCACCGGATCCGCTGGCAGCCTTAAAGCTACCTAATCAATATCGGAGTGCCGGATGGCCAACGATGGGGTACACGATCCAGTCAACACCGGACGTCGGCGTTTTCTTTCTGCCACCACAGCCGTGGTGGGCGCCGTCGGCGTCGGATTCACCGCCGTTCCTTTCATCAAATCCTGGAACCCCAGTGCCCGCGCCAAGCTTGCCGGCGCACCGGTGGTGGCCGATATCAGCGCCCTGCAGGAAGGCCAACGCCTGATCGTGGAATGGCGTGGCCAGCCGATCTGGATCGTCAAGCGGTCCAAGGCCATCCTCGATGCGCTGCATGGGCTGGACGGCCGTCTCAAGGACCCCGAGTCCGGCGAGAAGGACCAGCAGCCGGACTACGTGCTGAAGCAGAACCCCGAACTGCGCTCGATCAAGCCGGACATCTCCGTACTGGTCGGCCTGTGCACGCACCTGGGCTGCTCGCCGGAAATGGTCGCCGAAATCCGGCCTGAGCCCTACGACCCGCAGTGGAAGGGCGGCTACTTCTGCCCCTGCCACAAGTCGCGCTTCGACATGTCCGGACGCGTCTTCAAGGACGTGCCGGCGCCGATCAACCTGAAGGTGCCCGCGCACCATTACCAGGACGACAACACCATCATCATCGGTGTCGATCCGCAGGGGGCTGCCTGATGGCCAATATCCTCAGCCGTACCGCCAGCGGCGTGGCCGACTGGGTCAATGCCCGCGCGCCGGGCCTGATGCCGGTCTATCGCAAGCATGTGAGCGAGTACTACGCGCCGAAGAACTTCAACATCTGGTACTACTTCGGTTCGCTGGCGCTGCTGGTGCTGGTCAACCAGATCGTCACCGGCATCTTCCTGACGATGCACTACAAGACCAGCGCCGCCGAGGCGTTCGGCTCCATCGAGTACATCATGCGGGACGTGGAGTGGGGCTGGCTGATCCGCTACATGCACTCCACGGGTGCCTCGCTGTTCTTCATCGTGGTCTACCTGCACATGTTCCGTGGCCTGCTGTACGGCAGTTACCAGAAGCCACGCGAGCTGGTGTGGATCCTCGGCATGCTGATCTACCTGGTGTTGATGGCCGAAGCCTTCATGGGCTACGTGCTGCCGTGGGGCCAGATGTCGTTCTGGGGCGCCAAGGTGATCATCTCGCTGTTCGGTGCCATACCGGTGATCGGCAACGGCCTGACCGAGTGGATCATGGGCGATTACCTGCCCAGTGACGCCACGCTCAACCGCTTCTTCGCGCTGCATGTCATCGCCTTGCCGCTGGTGCTGTTGCTGCTGGTGGTACTGCACCTGGGCGCGCTGCACGAAGTGGGTTCGAACAACCCCGATGGCGTGGAGATCAAGAAGGGGCCGAAGGGCAACCGCTGGTCGCCGAACGCTCCGGCCGACGGTATTCCGTTCCACCCGTACTACACGCTCAAGGATGGTGTAGGCGCCGGCTTCCTGCTGATCATCGCCGCCTTCATCATTTTCTTCGCGCCTGGTTTCGGCGGCCTGTTCCTGGAGCACGACAACTTCACCGAGGCCAACCGCCTGGTCACCCCGGAGCACATCAAGCCGGTCTGGTACTACACGCCGTACTACGCGATGTTGCGCGTAGTGCCGAACAAGCTCGGTGGCGTGCTGGTGATGTTCTCGGCCATCGCGATCCTGTTCCTGGTGCCGTGGCTGGACAAGGCGAAGGTGAAATCGGTGCGCTACCGCGGCTGGATCTCGAGGGTGATGCTGGGCGTGCTGGCGGTGTGCTTCGTGTGGCTGGGCGTGATCGGCTCCGGCCCGGGCACCGACGTGCATGAAACCTACATCGGGCGGGTGCTGACCTTCCTGTACTTCGCCTTCTTCATCACCATGCCGCTATGGACACGGTTGGACAAGACCAAGCCGGTACCGGAGAGGGTGACCACGCATGACTGAGCGCTGGATGGTCCGGCTGGCCCTGGCGGCCACCCTGATGCTGGGCAGTTTCCTGGCCTCCGCCGCCGAGGGCGGCACCAAGCTGCTGCAGGCCGGCAACGATCTGGGTGACCGCGCCTCGCTGCAGCGCGGCGCACAGTTGTACATGAACTACTGCTCCGGCTGCCATGCGCTGAAGTACCTGCGCTATTCGCGGATGGCGCAGGACCTGGGCCTGACCGAGGAAGAGGTGATGAACAACCTCAACTTCACCGGCTCGGCGATCGGCGACCCGATCCCGGTGGCGATGCCCAAGGAGAACGCGGAGAAGTGGTTCGGCAAGATGCCGCCGGATCTCAGCCTGATCGCGCGCGTGCGCGGCAGCGACTGGGTCTACACCTACCTCAAGTCGTTCTACCTGGACAGCAGCCGGCCGCTGGGCTGGAACAACGCGCTGTTCGCCAACGCCTCCATGCCGAACCCGCTGTGGGAGATGCAGGGCCTGCAGCACGCCGTGCATGGCAAGGCCGAAGGCCCCGGCATGGACCCGCCGGTGACCGGCCTGAAGATTGAAACGCCGGGATCGGTGGATGCCGGGCAGTACGACCAGGCGGTGCGCGACATCACCAACTTCCTCGAATACGCCGGCGAGCCGGCCGCGCTCAAGCGCCAGCAGCTGGGCGTGTGGGTGATCCTGTTCCTGGCCCTGCTGACCTTCCTGCTGTACCTGCTGAAGAAGGAATACTGGAAGGACGTCCACTGATTCGGCCGCCGGCCATCGCACGGGCCTATTGGCTTTTGTGATGGTCGGTTGCACACTCGGGGAGGAGTCGACCGTCGGCACGGTGCCGGCGGCGCCGATGCGGCAGGCGGTCTCCTGTCGTGGGAGAGCCTTTGATGGCGGCGAGCGTACGCATGCGCAATACACTGACGCTGTTTTCCTCGAACGACGATGTGCTGTGCCACCGGGTGCGCCTGGTCCTGGCGGCCAAGGGCGTCACCTTCGACTTCGTTCCGGTCGATCCGCAGAACCCGCCCGAAGACCTGATCGATCTCAATCCGTACCACTCGGTGCCGACCCTGGTGGAGCGCGAGCTGGTGCTCTACGCCGCGTCGGTGGTGAGCGAGTACCTGGACGAGCGCTACCCGCATCCGCCGCTGATGCCGGTCGATCCGCTGTCGCGTGCGCGCATCCGCCTGGCGATGCTGCGCATCGAGCACGACTGGGTGCCGCAGGTGCAGGCCATCCAGCTGGGCAACAAGACCCAGGCCGAGGCCGGGCGCAAGCGCCTGAAGGAACTGCTGACCGCCTCGCTGCCGCTGTTCAAGGCCAGCAAGTTCTTCCTCAACCCGGAAATGAGCCTGGCCGACTGCGCCATGGCCCCGATCATCTGGCGGCTGCAATCGCTGGATGTGCCACTTCCGAAGGATGGCAAGGCGATTGAGGACTACGGTAACCGCATCTTCCGCCACCCCGGTTTCGTCCGCAGCCTGACCGAGCAGGAAAAGAAGCTGCGCGACCTGCCGGCCTGATCCGGCCCGCGTTACCCGTCTGCACGCCGACCGGCGTGCAGGCGATCCGCCCCGGCGGGGCGCCGGGCGCGTACACTTCACGCATGACCGAAGACTTCTTCCACATGACCAGCCACCGCCCGTACCTGCTGCGGGCGCTGGTGGAATGGATCAACGACAACCAGCTGACCCCGCACATCCTGGTCGACGCCGGCGTTCCCGGCGTGCAGGTGCCGCCTTCGGCGGTCAAGGATGGCCGGGTCGTGCTCAACATCGCCGAACGTGCCGTCGTACGGCTGATGATCGACAACGAGATGGTGAGCTTCTCGGCGCGCTTCTCCGGTACCAGCTACCCGGTGCAGGTGCCGATCAGCGCCGTGCTGGCGGTCTATGCCCGCGAGACCGGGCAGGGCATGGCGCTGCCGGATGATATCCCGGGCAGCGAAACCGCGCCGACCAGCGACGAACTGCTGCACGAGGAAGGCACGCCGCCGGACGATACGCCGCCAGCCAGCCCGCCGCCGAAGGGGCGGCCGAACCTGCGCGTGGTCAAGTAACCAAGTAACGGTGGGTGCCGACCGTTGGTCGGCACGCCTTCAGCCCTTACACATCCTCGGCATCCTCCGCATCCGGCCGGATCTGGCTGATCCGCGCCGCGCCGGGGCCGGTGAACGAGATCAACTGGTCGCCACGCAGCACCATGCGACCCACGTGGCGATCGATGCCATCGTAGGAATACTCGAACTTGAAGGTGCGCTCGAACCCAAGCCGGCCATCCTCGCCGCGCGAGAGGCGCAGGCCGGTGGCGTGCACCGCCTGATCCAGCCATTGCACATCAGCTGCGCGGCAGGCATTGCGGCCCAATTCAACGGCGCGCTCTGCGGCCGAGCGTGCCGCGTTCCAGAAGAAGTAGATGATTCCGCCGGCAATCAGCAACAGCAGCAGGGTAGGCATGGCGTCAGCCGTCAGAGGTCGATCCCGCAAAGATGGCGGCGAACGCGCGCTGGATCAAGCGCCGCACTCACCGCCGCGGCTGCGGTTCGCTGGACACCGGCTGCGCGGGCACGATGATCGGTTGCGGTGCCGGAGTGGGCTGCATCGGCGTCGCAGTGGGCGAGGGCATCACCAGCGGTGAGGTTGCAGTCAGCTGCAGCAGGGCTGCCCAGTCCTGGCGGTTGAAGCTGCATTCGTCCTCGCGCCCTGGCGTGCAGCTCGGGTCGATGCCGGTGCTGTTGCGTTCGCGCGCCGGTGGCAGCTTGATCAGCCCGGTGCGGTCCAGCGGCAGCAGCCGCATCGCTACGGTGTTCATCACGTTGCCACCGACCAGGTACAGGGTCTGGTCGCCCCCCAGGTTGGCGGCCACCACCACTTCGCAATGCGACTTCCAGTGGCCCACCGAGCCGTTGCCCAGCGCCTGCACCAGCCCGCTGTAGCTGAGCGTGGTGCTGCGGTCGCGCAGGAAGCACAGCAGGTCGCCCGGCGCGGGTTTGGCCGTGGCCGGGTCGACCAGCCGGTACGGCACGCCCGAGGGGCCGCCCTGGTATGCGGCACGGATGTAGTCGATGTGGCGAGGCGAGGTATTGAAGCCAGGAACGCCGGACTGCACCATTACCCAGGAGATGAACGCGGCCGACCACGGGTTGTCGATCAGGAACGCGCGGCAGTCACTGTCGGTGTAGCGCGTGCCCAGCGGTGCCAGGCAGCTGCTGGCGCCGGCGATGCTGCCCATCGCGTTGAGCGTGCCGCTGTTTCGCCAGTAGCCAGCCACGCGCTGCCAGGCGATCAGTCCGTTGTCGGCCAGGTGATCGCTTTCGGCCTCGGTGACGCTGAGGCTGGCGGCACGGCCTTCACGATCGATGAAGGGCCGGTACCAGAGCCGGTGCTCATTGCAGGCGGTGTTGCGGATGGCCACCGCCAACGGACTCAGGCCGAAGCGGGGCGGAACATCGCAGGCTTCGGCGGCCGCTGCGGACAACGGCGCTGCGGCCAGCAGCAGGCAGGCAGGCAAGAGCATCCGGCGCATGCACGGCTCCTGTGGGGGATGCCGGCAGCGTCGCAGAGGCGGCCGTAGCCGAGCCGTGAAGGCGTTCCGGTCGTGCAGAGCCGAGCCCACGCTCGGCTCATCGCGCAAAGCGGGTGCAGGGCGCGCCGCAGATCGAGAAGCAGCCGAGCGTAGGCTCGACAACGTCCCGCAGGCCTCAAGCCGGCGGCGGGCCCAGCTTCAGCGACAGATCGATGGCCTGCACATGCTTGGTCAGCCCGCCGATGGAGATGCAGTCCACGCCGTCTTCGGCGATCGAACGCAGGCCGCCCAGGCCGACGCTGCCGGAGACTTCCAGTGGAATGCGGCCGGCCGTGATGCGTACGGCTTCGCGACGCAGGTCGGGGCTGAAGTCGTCCAGCAGGATGCGTTCGCACCCGGCTTCCAACGCCTGGCGCAGCTGCGCCAGGTCTTCGACCTCTACCACCAGCGGCAGCGCAGGCCACTGCCGGCGTGCGGCGGCCACCGCTGCGGCCAGCGAACCGGCGGCACGGATATGGTTCTCCTTCAGCATCACCGTGTCGTACAGGCCGAAGCGGTGGTTCTCGCCACCGCCGCAGCGCACCGCGTACTTCTGCGCCAGGCGCAGGCCGGGCAGGGTCTTGCGGGTGTCGAGGATGCGCGTGCCGGTACCGGCCACTGCCGCTACGTAGCGGGCGGTGGTGGTGGCGGTGCCGGACAGCGTCTGCAGGAAATTCAGAGAGGTGCGCTCGGCACTGACCAGACTGCGGCTGCGCCCGTGCAGCAGGGCCAGCACGGTGCCGGCAGTGACCGGGTCACCTTCGGAGACACGCCATTCGATGCGCACCTCCGGGTCGAGTGCGCGGTGGGTGGCGTCGAACCAGGGGCGACCGGCGATCACTCCGTCCTGCTTGCACAGCAGGTAAGCGCTGTCGGCCTGGTCGGGCAGCAGCGCAGCGGTGACGTCGCCGCTGCCCAGGTCCTCGGCCAGCGCACGCGCGACATCGGCGGCGACAACGGCCGCGTCCGGCGTCGGCAGCGCGCTCATGCGGCCGGGAAGTCGGCGATCTGGGCGGTGGGAATGGCTTCCTCGGCCAGCAGCACCGGAATGCCATCGTCCACGCGGAAGACCTGCTTGCGGTCGCGGGTGACCAGTGCCTCGCGCAGCGGCTGCGCCAGCGGGTTGCCATCGGCCTTGGTCACCGCGCCGGCGGAAATGGCCTTGTTGAGGGCTTCCAGGCCCTTGCCATCCAGCAGGGACAGGGGCTGGCGGGTGTCCGGCGACACCAGCAGGTCGAGCAGCTTGCGATCCATGGTTCTTCGTCTTGCGTGGAAGATGGCTAGAATACGTCTTTAAGGCAGGTGACGGCCAATGACCCCCAACCCGATCGCGCCGCTTGTCGGCATCGTCATGGGTTCCCGTTCCGACTGGGAAACCATGCAGCACGCCGCCCAGAAGCTTGAAGCCCTGGGTGTTCCGTTCGAAGTGAAGGTGGTGTCCGCGCATCGGACGCCGGATGTGTTGTTCAGTTACGCCGAGCAGGCGGGCCCGCGTGGCCTGCGGGCCATCATCGCCGGTGCAGGCGGGGCCGCGCACCTGCCGGGCATGATCGCTGCCAAGACCGCCGTGCCGGTGCTGGGTGTGCCGGTGCAGTCCAAGGCCCTCAACGGCATGGATTCGCTGCTGTCGATCGTGCAGATGCCGGCCGGTATCCCGGTCGCCACCTTTGCCATCGGCAACGCCGGCGCCTCCAACGCCGCGCTGTTCGCCGCTGCGATGCTGGCCAGCGACCAGCCGGCGATCGGCCAGGCGCTCGATGCCTTCCGTGCACGCCAGACCGAAGACGTGATGGCCCACGACGATCCGCGCCAATGAGTCTGACCGTCGGCATCCTGGGCGGCGGCCAGCTCGCCCGCATGATGGTCCTGGCCGGTGCGCCGCTGGGGCTGCGCTTCGAACTGTATGACCCGGCCGCTGATGCCTGCAGCGGCCCGCTGGCGCCGCTCACCGTGGGCGCCTTCGATGACCGCCAGGCCCTGGCGGACTTCGCTGCCAAGGTCGATGTGGTCACCTTCGATTTCGAGAATGTGCCGGCCGACAGTGCGCAGTGGCTGGCCGACCGCGTGCCGGTCTACCCGCCGCCGTCGGCGCTGGCTGTCGCACAGGACCGGCTCAGCGAGAAGACCCTGTTCCAGCAGCTGGGCATTCCGCTGCCGGCCTTCGCCGATATCCGCAGCCGCGACGAACTGGCCGCCAAGGCCGCCGAATTCGGCCTGCCGTGCATCCTCAAAACCCGTCGCCTCGGCTATGACGGCAAGGGCCAGTTCCGCCTGCGCAACGAGGCCGACATCGATGCCGCGTGGGATGCGCTGGGTGCACAGGTCGAGCGTACCGGCCTGATCCTGGAAGGCTTCGTGGCCTTCCAGCGCGAAGTCAGCGTGGTTGCCGTGCGTGGCCGCGATGGCAGCTTCGAGGCCTGGCCGGTCACCGGCAACTGGCATGTCGACGGCGTGCTGTCGGCCAGCGTGGCCCCGGCCGTGCTGTCCGACACCGAGCAGCAGGCCGCGATCGGCTATGCCCGCCGCGTTGCCGAGCACCTGCAGTACGTCGGCGTGTTCGCGCTGGAGCTGTTCTGCCGCGATGGCGAACTGCTGGCCAACGAGATGGCGCCGCGCGTGCACAACTCCGGCCACTGGACCATCGAAGGCAGCGAAACCTCGCAGTTCGAGAATCACCTGCGCGCCGTGCTGGGCCTGCCGCTGGGCAGCACCCGCATGCTGGGTCACGCCTGCATGCTGAACTGGCTGGGCGTGATGCCCGACCCGGCACCGGTACTGGCCCAGGCCAGCGGCCACTGGCACGACTACGGCAAGGAGCCGCGCGGGGGCCGCAAGGTCGGCCACGCCACGTTGCGCGACGATGATGCCGCTGCATTGGCCGATGCGCTGGATCAGGTTGGCCTGGAACTGGACCGCCAGGCCCAGGTGGCGCCGGCGGTACACGCGCTGCGCAATAGCTGAGCCCGGGCGTGCCGGCCAATGGCCGGCACAACCTTGTATGCCTGCAACGGTGTGGCGCGCCGGTGCAGGCATCGGCGCACCATTGCCGGTGGTAGCGTGGAGCTCCTTTCACAGGAGTCACGACCATGCTCGACTGGAATGCCTACCGCAAGGAACTGAAGGGCCGTATCGGCGAGATCGGCAAGCTCTCGCCGGACACGGTCAAGGGCTACGCGACCCTGGCCAATGCCGGCGCCCAGACCAACCATCTGGATGCCAAGACCCGCGAACTGATCGCGCTGGCAGTGGCGGTGACCACCCGCTGCGATGGCTGCATCACCGTACATGTGGATGCAGCGCTGAAGCATGGCGCCAGCCGCGAGGAAATCGCCGAAGCACTGGGCGTGGCGGTGTCGCTCAATGCAGGCGCCGCGCTGGTGTATTCGGCACGGGTGATGGACGCGGTGGCCGCGCACGAGAACGCGTGAAGCGTGATCTGTAGAGCCGAGCCCATGCTCGGCTGGCCGGACAGCAGCCGAGCATGGGCTCGGCTCTACAGGGGTCAGCGCAGCTGGCTTTCGGCGAATTCCCAGTTGACCAGCTGCCAGAAGGCGTCCAGGTAACGCGCCCGGTCATTCTGGTACTCGGTGTAGTAGGCGTGCTCCCATACATCGCAGCACAGCAGCGGGGTGCTTTCGCCGGTCAGCGGCGTGCCGGCGTTGCGGGTGGCCTGGATGCCGAGCTGGCCACCGGGGTGCTGCACCAGCCATACCCAGCCCGAGCCGAACAGGCCCAACGCCGTGCGGTTGAACTCCTCGCGCAGGCGCTGCGCGTCACCGAACTGGCGCTTGACCAGCTCGCCCAATCGGCCCTGCGGCTCGCCGCCGCCGCGCGGCCGCAGGCACTGCCAATAGAAGCCGTGGTTCCAGGCCTGGGCGGCCGCATCGAACAGCCTGCCCTGGGCGTGGCGGACGATCTCATCCAGCGACGCTTCCTCCCACTCGGTGCCGAGGATGCCGGCGTTGACGGCATCCACATAGGCGCGATGGTGGCGGCCGTGGTGCAGTTCCACGGTCTGTGCGGACAGGTGCGGCTGCAGGGAGCCGGGAAGGTAGGGCAGGGCAGGCAATTCAACAGGCATGGACAGGTTCGTGGCCAGAGGGGCGGCGGCAGCCGGTTCCATCCGCTTACAATGGCGGCTACCGTGGGCAGTCTAGCCGACCACCGCGGTCGGTTTGTCCGGCGAAGCAAGGAGTGTGGTTGTGGCGGTAATGCAGCAAATCCAGGCCGAGGTCGATCGTTACCCGCTCGTGCTGTTCATGAAGGGCACCCCGCAATACCCGATGTGCGGCTTCTCCAGCCGCGCGGTACAGGCGTTGATGGCGGCCGGCGCGGTCACCCTGCGCACCGTCAACGTGCTGGAAGAACCCGAGATCCGCGCCAACCTGCCGCGCTTTTCCAACCTGCCGACCTTCCCGCAGCTGTTCATCAACGGTGAGTTGATTGGTGGCTGTGACATTGTCCTGGAGTTGTTCGAAGCCGGCGAGCTCAAGCGCATCGTCGAAGAGGCGACCCAGGGATGAGTGCCTGGCCATCGACGTCACCGGCCGACGGGGCGCTCGATGGCCGCCCGTTGCAGGATCGCGTAGTGCTGGTCGCCGGTGCCGGTGGCGGATTGGGTAGTGCGGCGGCAGTGGCTGCTGCGGCCGCCGGTGCCACCGTGGTCCTGCTGGGCCGCAAGCCGCGCCGCCTGGACCGTGTCTACGCCCAGGTGCAGGCGGTCGGCCCGGAGCCGCTGCTGTATCCACTGGACCTGGAAGGCGCGGGCCCCGACGACTATGCCGAGCTGGCCCAGGCCCTGCAGCGCGAGCTGGGGCGATTGGACGGCCTGCTGGTCTGTGCCGCTCACTTCCCTGGCCTGACCCCGTTTGAACTGGCCGACCCGGCCAGTTTCGCCCGCGCGGTGCACGTCACCCTGACCGCGCCGGCCTGGCTGGCCCAGGCCTGCCTGCCGCTGCTGCGGCAGCGTGAAGATGCGGCGCTGGTGTTTGCGGTCGATGCTCCCGAACGGGTGGGGCAGGCTTACTGGGGCGGTTATGGCGTGGCCCAGCATGGCCTGCGTGGCCTGATCGCCAGCCTTCACGACGAACTCGGCCGCAGCCCGGTACGGGTCAGTGGCCTGTACCCCGGTCCGCTGCGCACAGCCCTGCGGGCCCGGGCCTATTCCGTTGATCAGGACCCGGCCGCCCAAGGCCCGGAAGCCGCAGCGGCAGCGGCGGTGACCCTGTTGTCCGGCGCTGGCGCCGCCTGGCGGGGCAAGATTCTCGATGCCAGCGAGGCGCCCCCTGCGGAGTGAGTGCCGGGGAAAGACGGAGTGAAGAACCCGTCACGATTGCGTTGCGAACCGGTGCCGTTTGTCGCACAACCGTCACATTGATGGCGTAGCGTGTTAATCTAGTGTTAACCGTTAGGGCTGCCTTCAGCCGAGCGGTAGGGAACCCCAGATAACTCTCCGATCAGCCACCCGCAGGGCTGCTTGGATGCGCTTTTTTTCCGCCATCGCCAACTCGCATCGAGGCTACCGAAAAATGACCCACCCACTCCGGATGTCCAAGCTTACCCTTGGTCTCGTGGCTGCACTTGCTGCCGCTCCCGCCTTCGCCCAGAGCAGCACCTCCGCCGGTGTCGGCGGCCAGGTGATGTCCGCCGCAGGCCAGCCTGTTGCCGGCGCTGAAGTCACCATCACGCACACCGAGTCGGGCACTGTTTCGCGTGCCACCACCGATGCGTCGGGTCGCTACAACGCGCGCGGCCTGCGCGTGGGTGGTCCGTACACCATCACCATCACCAAGCCCGGTGAAGGCACCAAGACCGAAGAAGGTGTCTACCTGAACCTGAACCAGGTCAACACCGTCAATGCCAACCTGGGCGGTGATCTGGCTGCGACCAACCTGGACGCGGTGAACGTTGTCGCCACTGCCGGCGGCCTGGACCTGTTCAGCGCCAACAAGATGGGCACCGGCACCAACGTGACCCGCGAAACGATGGATGCATTGCCGTCGGCCAGCCGCAACATCCAGGACTACGTCCGCCTGGATCCGCGCATCTCGCAGGTCAGCAAGGCTGACGGCGCGATCTCGGCCGGTGGCCAGAACACCCGTTACAACGCCATCCGCATCGACGGCATCAGCGCCTCCGATCCGTTCGGCCTGGGCTCCAACAACCTGCCGACCGAGCGTCAGCCGGTGTCGATGGACGCCATCCAGGAAATCAACATCGACCTGGCCAACTACGACACCACCATCGCCGGTGGTACCGGTGCGGTGATCAACGCCGTGACCAAGTCGGGCACCAATGAATTCCACGGCACCGTGTACGGCTCGTACCGCGACAAGGACATGGTCCGTTCGCGCCTGGAAGGTGACAAGCAGGACTTCAACGGCTTCGAGGACGAGAAGACCTACGGCATGACCTTCGGCGGCCCGATCGTCAAGGACAAGCTGTTCTTCTTCACCAACTACGAAAAGTACGAGCGCTCGGCCGCCGGCGTCGCGCTGAGCGACACGCCGATCGGCCGTGGCACCATCACCCAGCAGCAGATCACCGACGTCCAGAACTTCCTGGGCAAGCTGGGCTACGATCCGGGCAGCCTGACGGCGCCGAACAGCAAGACCGAGATCGAGGAGTATGCGGTCAAGCTGGACTGGAACATCAACGAGAACCACCGTGCGGCCCTGCGCTACAACAAGATGGAGCAGAACGTCGTTCGCTTCCCGCAGGTCAGCAGCAGCGCCATCTCGCTGAGCAACTTCTGGTACCAGCAGCCCACTGAGTACGAAACCTGGATGGGCGAACTGTTCAGTGACTGGTCCGAGAACTTCTCGACCGAGTTCAAGGTCTCGCACAAGGATTACTCGGCCAACCGCGTCCCGCTGGTCGACATGCCGCAGATCCGCATCAAGTCGGGCAACGATTCGCTGTACGTCGGTACCGAACAGAACACCCACGTCAACATCGTCGAGTCGAAGGAACTGAGCGCCTTTGGTGCCGGTACCTGGTACATCGGTGACCACACCGTCAAGTTCGGCTTCGATTACTCGAAGAATGACCTGATGAACTTCTACGGCCGCAACCTCAACGGCGTGTACGAATTCAACAGCGTCAACGATTTCCTGGCGGGCAAGGCTTCGCGCTACCAGCTGCGTGCTCCTCGCGCCGATGGCAGCCGCAGCGACATCCCGGCCGACTTCACCCTGAAGAACACCGGCGTGTTCGTGCAGGACACCTGGGCGATCAACTACAACCTGAACCTGATGTTCGGCGTGCGCATCGACATGCCTGACTTCAGCACCCAGCGCCTGTACAACCCGCGCATCGAGCAGCTGTACGGCTTCAACAACACCAAGCTGGTCGACAAGAACCTGGTGCAGCCGCGCGTCGGCTTCAACTACACCTTCGACAGCGATCGCCCGACCCAGCTGCGCGGTGGCGTGGGCCTGTTCGGCGGCGCCGCCCCGAACGTGTGGCTGGCAGGTGCCTACCAGAACACCGGCCTGAACTACATCGAGTACGACGAGCGCAGCATCCCGGCCGGTGCCTTCACTCCGGACGGCAACAACCCGTACATCCCGGCCGGTGGCCCGGCTTCGGCCCGTCAGAACGTCGACATCATCGCGCCGGGCACCCGCCTGCCGTCGGTGTGGAAGGCCAACCTGGCGTTCGACCATGAGCTGCCGTGGTACGGCATCGTCGCGTCGGCCGAAGTGCTGTTCACCAAGGTCAAGGACGGCATCTACTTCGACCGTCTGGACGTGTCGGCGCCGACCGCCTTCGGTCAGGATGGCCGCGCGATCTACTGGAACGATGCTGGACGCAACTCGGCGAACACTCGCATCGATAAGGGTGTCGACTACGGCATTTCGACCGGTACCAAAAATGCGGTTGATCGTTTCAACCGTCCGAAGGACATCGGCGACGTTCTGGTCCTGCGCAATACCGATAAGGGTCGCGGCACCCAGGCCACCTTCTCGCTGGCCAAGCCGCTGACCGAGAACTGGGGCTGGTCGCTGGGTTACACCTACACCAAGTCGACCGAGGTCAGCCCGCTGTCCAGCTCGCAGAACACCTCGAACTGGAACAACACGCTCATCTTCAACGCCAATGAGAACGTGGCCTACAATTCGCGTTACGCGATGAAGGACCGCGTCACCGGCACCCTGGAGTGGAAGCACAACTTCTTCGGTGACAACGCCACCCGCGTGGGCCTGTTCTACGAAGGTCGCTCGGGCCGTCCGTACAGCTACATCTTCTACAACGATGCCAACGGCGACGGTGCCACCACCAACGACCTGTTCTACGTGCCGAAGGGCCCGGGCGACGTGCTGTTCACCGGTGGTGCCGCGATGGAGAAGCAGTTCTTCGATTGGCTGGCGCAGAATCCGGAACTCGATGCCTACCGCGGCAGCGTGGTCCCGGCCAACCGCCACCGCGCCTCGTGGGTCAACAGCTTCGACGTCCGCGTCAGCCAGGAATTCCCGGGCTTCATGAAGGGGCACAAGGGTGAAGTCGCCCTGGACATCATGAATGTCGGCAACCTGCTGAACAAGAAGTGGGGCCTGATCGACGACTACGGCTTCTACTCGACCCGTCGCGTTGCCAACTACGCAGGTATCGATCCGGCCACCGGCAAGTACGTGTACTCCTTCACCGGTTCGACCGACAACCCGTCGGTGCAGGAAAACAACAACGACAAGGGCAACACCGCCGTGTCGCGTTGGTCGATGCAGCTGACCCTGAAGTACAAGTTCTGATCCGTCAGAATCTGAAGCAGTAGGTGAAAGCGGCCGGGGAAACCCGGCCGTTTTTCTTTTGCGATAGAAAAGAAATTTTTGATGTGCTATAGCTGGAGTGAAGATGGCCATGGACGGTGAAGATGAAAGTCAGATATGGATTGCCTGAGTCGTCAGTCATCGGACTGAGGGGCTGTGACTTCGTACTGCCGGATGGGTCGGATCACTCTTCGGGGCGGAGATTTAGAGAGATGTTCGCCCGTGTTCTCTCCTGCCGGTTGCGACACTGTCCTGAGTGCAGCTCGATCACTGGGTCGCATCTTGGATGCAGAAGAGGAGATGCTTACCTGAAGTCTGCCGGGAAGTGCGGCATTCAGGAAATGCATGCGCGTTCGTTGATCTCTATGCATTCCCGATTTGCTGCCGATAGCGCAGGTCGGAGTGACTTCAGGGTTAGGCGCGTATGGGTGGGCGCGGAGGGAGCGCCTCACAGCTTTGTCGCGGCGCAGATAGATGTCCAGTCACACCTTTCGAAGATCTGTGGGTCGATTGCGGAAATGAAACCCGCTCCACGTCTTTATGCACTCCTGCTGGCCATCGATATTCTCCATCCATTTGAAGATGGGAATGGGCGTCTGATGAGGGGGCTTGCTTGCGCTTTTGCTGTTCAGTATCGATGTGATTTTTTCGCATTCCTCGCTGTCTACATCAAGGTCGCGCAGGATGACTTCGTTCATGCCCTTGAAATGGCGGCGGATGACGTTCCATTGGAACTGCATGGTTTCCATGCTCGAGCAGTAGAGAAGTATCAGTGCCTTATGGCTGAGCCGGGTGGATTCGAACGTTGGCTCGATGAGTCCGTGATTAGAAAGGGTGAGTGGATGTGTGGCGATGTTTTTCGTCGTCATTTGGTTGATTGATTTGGACGAGTGCTGATTTCAACTAAGGAGGGTTTACGGTGAAATTGAGTGTAATGATTGCTTCCGTAGTGTTTGGTATGGGGCTGACCGCAGTGGCCGAGAAGGCTAATGCGCTGGATCCTTGGTGCAACCCTAGCTACTGCCCGCCGACTCCGGGTTATCCGGGATCTGGTGAAACATCCAGGGAGGAGGACTACGGTGATACGAACAGGCTTGTTGCTGGTGTGGTGAGCTGTGACTCGCCAGTACAGGAGCGCTACGCTGCGGTCCTGGCTGCATACTTGGCGGATCCGATTTACGCACGGGTTGCCTACTATGAGCAGAGTCCACGTGGAGAATTCCACGCGATGTACACCGGAATCGCGGAGTTGAATGGAAGGTTGGCCTATGAGTCTTGGATCATCACGGACCCATCTTCATCGGTTCCAATTGCCCCCAATCCTGTTCCTGGGTTTGAGTGCCGCAGATAGTTGACTTCGCTTGAGCGATGCGGTGCGCGAAAACGGCCGGGGAAACCCGGCCGTTTCCCGTTCAGGCGAAAGTCCTTGCAGGGCGTGGGGCAACGGCGTAGCATCCAGAAATGTGCGCGGTGCCAACGCCGCCGATGCGGTCCCGGAATGGCGGACGCGGGCGGCACACATCCAACGGTCGGGCTTCCCGGCCGTTTTGCTTTTTAAGGGGGCGGCAGTACAGTCGGAAACCTTGAAGGAAGCGAAAAATTGGATATGACCACGAACGAAAAATCGGCCCGTGCACTGCCGGTGCAGGATGCCCGGATCTACCCGCGCGGTGGGCTGGATGTGCTGTCGCGGGCCGAGGTGGCACGCCTGCGCGATGCCTCCGCCGGCGGCATGCATGAGCTGCTGCGCCGCTGCGCGCTGGCCGTGCTGACCAGCGGCAGCGCCTCCGACGATCCGCGCGCTGCGCGCGATCTCTACCCTGATTTCGACATCCAGGTAGCGCAGCAGGATCGCGGCGTGCGCATCGATCTGGTCAACGCACCGGCGATGGCCTTCGTCGACGGCGAGATCATCCGCGGTGTCGCCGAACTGCTGTTCGCCGTCGTGCGCGACCTGGCCTACATGGCCATCGAAATGGGCCCGGCCTACGCGGCCGAGCTGGAGTCATCCGAGGGCATCACCAACGCGGTGTTCGGCCTGCTGCGCAACGCGCGCATCCTCAATCCGGGTGATCCGAACCTGGTGGTGTGCTGGGGCGGACACTCGATCTCGCGCGACGAATACCTGTACACCAAGCAGGTGGGCTATGAACTGGGCCTGCGCGGCCTGGACATCTGCACCGGCTGTGGCCCGGGTGCGATGAAGGGCCCGATGAAGGGTGCCACCATCGCCCACGCCAAGCAGCGCCGTACCGTGACGCGTTACATCGGCCTGACCGAGCCGGGCATCATCGCCGCCGAGTCGCCGAACCCGATCGTCAACCACCTGGTGATCATGCCGGACATCGAGAAGCGCCTTGAGGCCTTCGTCCGCATCGGCCACGGCATCATCGTGTTCGCCGGTGGCGTCGGTACCGCCGAAGAGATCCTGTACCTGCTCGGCATCCTGCTGCGCGAGGAGAACAAGGACCTGCCGTTCCCGCTGATCCTGACCGGCCCGACGGTAGCGGCACCGTACTTCGAGCAGATTGATCGCTTCATCCGCCTGACCCTGGGCGATGCGGCTGCCGAGCGCTACGAGATCATCATCGGCGACCCGGTGGCGGTTGCGAAGAAGATGGCCACCGGCATCAAGCGCGTGCGCGAGCACCGCCTGGCGCAGAAGGACTCGTTCTTCTTCAACTGGTCGATCGAGATTCCGTGGGAGTACCAGCAGCCGTTCGTACCCACCCACGAAGCGATGGCGGCGCTGGACCTGCACCACGGGCGTGCCCCGCACGCGCTGGCGGCCGACCTGCGCCGCGCGTTCTCGGGCATCGTCGCCGGCAACGTGAAGGAAGACGGCATGCGCCGCATCGAGCAGTTCGGGCCGTTCCAGATCCACGGTGACCCGGACATGATGCAGGCGCTGGATGCGCTGCTGCGCGCCTTCGTCGAGCAGCGCCGGATGAAGATCTCCGGCGAGTACCAGCCCTGCTACCAGGTGCTGGCCTGAACCCGGGCCGGCGTGATGGGGATCGCGCCGGCACTGGCAGGGGAGGACGGGTCGTCAAGCCTTTGACGCCCGTCGCCCCGGATTGACCGTTCATCCTGCCGCCGCTTGCCGGTGGCGGGGCGATGGCCCATCGTGGCCACCAACACGCTGGGGAGCGTCCAATGTCTTTGCGCCGGCAAAACGGCTTCACGCTGGTTGAGTTGATGGTCACGGTTGCCGTGCTGGCGATCGTGGCCGCGATCGCCTTTCCGAGTTTCCAAGGCACTCTCCGCTCCAATCGGGTTGCGTCGGCAAACAATGAAGTCCTGGGCCTGCTCAGCCTGGCGCGGAGCGAGGCAATTCGCAGCAACCGCGGCGGTGGCGTGTGTGGCAGCAGCGACGGCGCGAGCTGTGACGGTAACTGGTCTGCCGGCATGCTGGCCTTCACTGACACCGATGGTGATGGCACGATGTCCTCCGAGGAAACCGTACTGCGGTTCGTCAGCGGCAGCCCCAAGCTGCAGCTGAGTGGGCCGTCGGAAGAGATCGCCTTCGATGGGCGGGGGCGCCGCAGGGCCGCCAGCGATCAGTCGATCCAGCTGGAGCCGGATGTGTGCAGCAAGGGCGCACTGGACAAACGCACTCTTACGGTAAATGCCTCTGGGCAGATCCGCAGCAGCAAGGAAACCTGCTCATGAACCCGCGTTCCATCCGCGCACGCCAAGCGGGCGGCTTCACTCTGCTGGAAGTGCTGGTTGCAATTATCGTTCTGGCATTCGGCCTGCTGGGATTCGCCCTGCTGCAGACCATGAACGTCCGCTTCGTACAGAGCGCCAACTATCGTACCCAGGCAACCAATCTCGCCTACGACCTGACCGAGCAGATGCGCAGCAACCGCTATCAAGCGGCGTGGTACACCGCCGCGTCGTTTGAGGCAGGCAGCAAAACCGCAGAGAAGGCGTGCACGGCCGACACCGGCGACGTCGCTATTGCTGCAAAAATTGAACGTTGGCAATGCCAGGTTGTGAAGGCGCTGGGTGACGATGCCGGTGCCGAAGTGACCTACAAGGGGGGCGTGGTGAACGTCGCGATCACCTGGGGCGACCAGCGCTGGGATCCGGATGATCCGGACAAGGCCACTACCTTCGCGCTGGCGACGGAACTGTGAGCATGACCATGAAACATCGTACCTCCATGGCTGGTCTATCGCTGGTCGAACTGATGGTTGCCCTGGTGATCAGCTTGGTGTTGATGCTGGGCGTGGTCCAGGTGTTCATTGCCTCACAGACGGCTTCGCGCCTGTCTGAGGGGGCCTCCCGCGTCCAGGAAAATGCACGATTCGCGTTGGACTTCCTGGAGCGGGACATCCGGATGGCCGGGCACATGGGCTGCGTCAACGACCAGGCCCATGTAGTGAAGAACCAGGGAGACCCGGTATCGCATCTCGGTGCGACCTCCGGTGATGGCAGTCCGTTGGATTTCAGTGTTTCCATCCAGGGCTTCGACGCTCCCGACACGGCTCCCGGCGGCAGTCTGGCGCTGGGCGCGGACTGGTCCGCGCCGCAAGGCCTGCCGGCCGCGATCGCCGGATTGAGCCCGGCACCGGCCGGCGGCAGCGATGTGCTGCTGCTCCGGTTCTTCGCCCCGATGGGGGCGCCGGTCACGGCGATCTCTTCCAATGGCGGCGATGCACTCCTGGACGTGGATAGTGACCACGTCGCGCGCCTGACCAGCGATGGCATCAGCACGCCCACTCTGTTCGGCATCGCTGACTGTGGGCATGCCGATGTGTTCGCAGGCACGTTGAGCGCTGCGCGGGTGACTGCGACCTCTCTGGACCTGTCGCGCTACGTGGCCCAGCCAACCGGGCAGACGATGCTCTATCGCGCCGAGTCGATGGTCTATTACGTGGGTATCAATCCGGAGACGAAACAGCCTGGCCTGCGGCGAGCGCGTGCCGACAGCGATGGGGAATACACGATCAATGAAGAGTTGGTGGAAGGCATCGAAAGCCTGCAGCTGATGTACGGCCTGGACAACACTGCCAACATCAGTATCAGCACTCCGCCGGCCGGCAACATCACCCAGCTCGACGCAGCCGGCGGGGTCAGCACGGATGCCAATGCCGAGGGTGCTGCACAGTGGTTGCGCGTGGGGCAGGTGCAGGTTGGATTGCTGGCGCGCAGCCCATCGCCGTCGTCCTCGGCCCAATCGGCCAATGCGCTATCGGTGCTCGGCGTTGAGTTCACCAACAGTGACAAGCCCGACGGTCGCTACCGGTCCAGTTATGAAGTGTCGATTGCCCTGCGCAATCGCTTGTTCGGAAACTGATCATGCCCCATTTCCAGCGTTCATTCAGACCCGTCACCGCCCCCCGCCAGCAACGCGGTGCGGTGTTGTATGTCGCGTTGATCATGCTCATCCTGCTGGCATTGCTGGGTATCGCTGGCATGCAGGTGGCGGGCATGCAGGAGAAGATGGCAGCCAACTACCGAGCCGCCAACCGGGCGTTCCAGAATTCAGAAGGTGTGGTGCGTGCAGCCGAGCGCACGGTGGAACAGATCGCCAATCGCCAGGATATCGGCGACGAGAGCTTGGTACAGGCCAGCGATGTGTCGCGGGTCTGCGATGACGGATTCGACCCGGCCGATTGGGCCGTGGAGCGCCGCGACGATACTCGCCCTGCCGTCAACGTAAGGCAGATCGACAGTTGCGTCATTGGTGAATCGGCGCTGGAGATGGGGCGGCCACTGGAAGACATCACACCGATCTACCAGATCACCGGATTTGCCACTGACGATGTGGATGCCAGCTCGTCCGCAGTGGTCATCGATACCGTATTCAAACTCTGAGGACGCAGGCCATGGCTTCGCGCAAATTCCGCTTCATGGCCGCAGGTGGCGCCGCACTGGCGCTGGGTGGGGGCTACTTCATCTATACCCTGATGGCGGCCCAGGGCCAGGGTACGCTGGCGCAGGCGCCGCTGAACATCCAGGTGCAGACGGCACCGGCATTCCTGATGGCGCTGGATGATTCCGGCTCGATGCTGTGGGAGGTGCTGAACAATACCCGCGACGGTGTCTATCGCTGGAGCGGGACGAGCTTCTACAGTGGCAATGTGGCGTACGGCTATGTCGATTCCGGGAACATGTATCACTATGTTTTCCCCAGCTACGGCCGAGATTCAAATCTGGCAGTTCCGCCATTGGATGCCTATGGCTTTGTGCGATCTCCGGATGTCAACGGCTCCTACTTTGATCCTCGCGAGACCTATGATTCCTGGAAAACCGGGCTTACGGGTTCGGCTGCCAATTTCCCAAGTGATCCGATTGATCCGGCCGCAGCGCCCCTGGATCCGCGACCGGGTACGCCAGACGGCAAGAAGACCGGCATCCTTAATCTCGCTGCCAATTCGACAATGACGTCCATTGTTGTGAGCGGAAAAGCCGCAAACTGGCGTTTTCAGTTCTATAGCGGTATGGAACTGCCGAAAGATACGAGGATTGAAAACAATCGATGCAGCGATATTACCAGCCGGAACAGCAGTGTGAAGGACGGCTTCGCTGTGCTGAATCAGAAGGTGACGCTGAGCAGAAGCTGCAGTGCCGCAATGGTGTTCTATCCAGCCACGTTCTACCTGGAAAACCCGGCCTCGCTGCCGGCCGATTACGGCTATACCGCATCCCCGGTGGCGGTGACCAACCCCGTTGGCGGGCGTCCGGGTACGCTCTACAGGTATGAGATCAAACTGGATAACTTCAACAAGGACCAGGCCAAGTACAACAAGGCGATGCAGAACTTCGCCAACTGGTTCAGCCTGTATCGGACCCGTCGCGAAGCGTTGATCGGTGCGGCCACCAATGCGCTGCATGGCACTACGAACCTGCGTGTGGGCTGGTTCCGAATCAATGATCGTGAGCAGGTCAAGATGCACAACATGACCGACGAGACCGAAAAGTCGAAGTTGCTTTACGACATCATGAGCAGAATGCGAGCCAGTGGGACCACGCCGAACCGTTCTGCCGCAGACTACCTTGGCCAGCAGTTCCAGCGCACGGATGACGGCGCGCCAGTGCTATTGGCCTGCCAGAAGAATGCGGGCATGCTGTTCACTGATGGGTATATCAATGAAAGCGGCAACAAGACTCTGATGAAGGACCTGGTGGCGCCCTACTACAAGGGCCCGCTGATTGAAGACCTTGATAACAGCTCTGTGCCGGTTCCTGCAGAGTGCAGCAGTTCCAGTCCGGACCCGTCATTGGACTGCAACAAGAAACTGCACATGAACTTCTACGGTGTGACGCTGGGTACTCAGGGCAAAGAGTTCGGCGTCAAGTACCTTCCGGACCCGAAGAGGCCCTGGGTGCTCAGCCCAGATCCGTATGTTGTCAAGCCCAATTTCCCGACCACGACGCAGGATCTCAAGCCGGAAGCGGTCGACGAGCTGTGGAACGCGGTGTATGACACCCGCGGCGAGATGGTCAACGCCACGCGCCCGGGCGAAATCACCGCTGCCATGCGCCGGATCATCAGCAATGTTGCCCAGGGGGCCACGCCGTCCGGCTCGCGTTCGTTGACGGGGGCTCGTATCGGCGTGGGCTCGCTGTCGGTGGAGCCGTTCTACGAGGCGACCAACAACGGTACTGACTGGTACGGCAGGCTGCATGCCTACTCGCTGAAGGTGGACGAATCAACGCGCAGGATTGTCTCGGAGGAGGCATGGGAAGCGTCGGCGAAGATGCCAGCGGCCGCATCACGCCGCATCCGCTTCTGGCGCAACGGTGAACTGGTTGATTTCACCGGCAGTAATGTCAGCCTGGCCAACCTGTGCGACAAGTCGAGTGTGATGTATCCGGGCATGCTGATCTGCAGTGCCTCGGAACTCGAAGGGCTCGCCACGAATTCGGCGACCGCCGTTGCGTACCTGCGTGGAGACACAACCAACGAAAAGCGCAGCGGCGGCAAGCTGCGCGACCGTACCACAGTGCTTGGGGACATCATCACCTCTACGCCGGCCCTGAGTTCGCCGCTCGATGACTACGGCTTCCGTCGCCTGCCAGGCGCGATGGGCACCAGTTATGCCGACTATATGGTCACCAAGCGCAATGACCGACGCTACATGGTCTACGCGGCTGCCAACGACGGGATGCTGCACGCCTTTGATGGCGGCATGGGCGCGGATGGCGAGATGGACAGCGATGGTGGCAAGGAGCTGTTTGCCTATATCCCATCCACATCGTTGGGTCATATGGGCAATCTGTTGCTGCCCAACGATCCCACCAACCAGAACGTCCAGCGCTTCCAGCATCGCTACTATGTCGATGGCCCGGTGACGATCAGTGATACCTACAGCGGCGGAAGCTGGACGACCTCGCTGGTCGGCACGGCGGGTGCCGGTGGGCGCAGCGTGTTCGCGCTGGATGTGTCTGATCCGGCCAGCTTCGGCGGCACCGGTTCGCTGCTGTGGGAGATCAGTGATCTCAACGCCTCGCTGGATGAGGACGTAAGGAGCAATATCGGCTACGTGCTGGGCAAGCCGGTGATCGTGCCGATGAAGAACTCTGACGGCTCGGTGGGCTTCCGGGCGATCTTTGGCAATGGCTATGAAAGCAAGAGCGGAAAAGCCGTGTTGTTCGTGGTCGACATGGCGGCTGGCAATACGCCGACCATCCGCATGATCGAGGCGGTCGAGTCGGGTACGGATCTGCCTGCCGGCAGCAATGGGCTGGGCAACATTGTGGTGGTGGATCGTTGGGGTGGGGCTGGACAGAACGAACGGGTCCGCGATGGTCTTGCTGATACCGTCTATGGTGCTGACAAGCGCGGAGCGGTCTGGAAGTTCGACCTGCGTGCCGACGCGGCACCGACGGTTCCGCTGTTCACCACCGATACCCATGTCGATCGCAGTGACAAGCGAACCTATCGCCAACCCATCACCGGCGGCTTGACGGTAACCACAGGCCCATCCGGTGGCGTGATGCTGATCTTCGGCACCGGCAGCTTCTCGTACTACGGCGATGAGAACGACGCTGCGGTGCAGGCGCTGTATGGCATCAATGACGTTGAAACCGGGCAGCCCAGTGCTACGCTGACGTCGGCCAATCTGCGCCCGTTCGCGGCGCAATTTGAGAATGGCGTTCGCACCCTGCTTCCGGGTACTGTTCCGGCGCTAAGCCGCGGCTGGACCGTAACGCTGTCCAACAAGGAGCGTGCGGTCGGCAATCCGCGCATCGTTTCCGGAGTGGTGTTCATGCCCACCTATATCCCGTCCGAGGCCAAGGGCTGCTCGGTGGATGGCGCGAACTGGGTGTTTGGCCTGCAGGCCGGCAGTGGCGAAGCGGCAATGTCGCAGGTGCGCTTCGGTGCACCGGACGGCACGTCGCCGGGGGCAGGTACGGCCGGTGTACCCCTGGAAACGGGCGGCAACGCACCGGTCAGGGATGTCACGACCTCTGTTGTCCCTCGCCTTGCGCCGCCGGATCCGGGTGAACCAGGGACTCCTCCACCGACGCCGCCGGGCGAGGCCTGCCTGATGCAGATTTCGGTGGCAGGTGCAAAACCGATGTACTTGCCTTACCCGTGTGGTCGCCAGTCGTGGAGGCAGATCCAGTGAGTAGTGTCCGTGCTTCGTCGATCAATGGAGTTGCTGCAATGCACACGACGTTCGCCCCTGGCCGCCTGGCCTGCGGATTCACTCTCATTGAACTGATGATCGTGGTGGCAGTCGTGGCGATCCTCGCTGCGATCGCGTACCCGAACTACAGCGAACATGTGCGAAAGTCGCGGCGTGCGCAGGCCAAGGCCGATCTGGTGGAGTATGCGCAGCTGGCCGAGCGCTACCACACCATCAACAACACCTATGTGGGCTTCACCTTCCCGGGCGGAGCTGATTCCATCAACTCGCCACGCGAGGGCGGCACTGCGGCCTACACCTTGTCCATGGAAACCGCGCAATCGACGTTTACGTTTACGGCGACGGCTGCCAATGCTCAGGCCGAAGACAAGTGTGGTGACCTGTCCCTCAACCAGGCCAATGTGAAGACATCCAAGGGCACGCTGTCCGAATGCTGGTGATGTGGAAAAGCGCGCCGGCGGGCGTCGTGGGCAGGAGTGTTGCACTCTCTGATCGAGGTGATTACAATGCGCCTCCCCGCCCGAATAGCTCAGCCGGTTAGAGCACTTGACTGTTAATCAGGGGGTCGTTGGTTCGAGTCCAACTTCGGGCGCCAGGTTATACGCATCAAAGGCTTGCGGTCATCCGCAGGCCTTTTTTGTTATCAGCAGGGTCGATCGGTCCTGGTCCGTGTTGATCGGACGCGCCCGCTGTTGCTGACGATTATCCGGGAGTGCTCACGGCCGTCCGCGCAGATGCGCAGCGTCAGATTGGCTCCAGGGCTGCGGCCATCCGGTTGGAAGTAAAGCTGCGGCCGGCCACTGCTGGTGGTTCCCCGGATCCTGATGTTCGGAAAGCCTGCCTGGTGCATCAGAATAGCGTCGGCAGAAGAGGGGGGGTTCGCGCCGGCCGCTTGTCCTGTAGATGACCCACCCCTGGCTCCAGTCGTCGCCGCAGTGGTGGCCATCGGTACTTGCGCAGATGCCGATCAAGTTTCGGCGCATGATCGCCTGGTAGCGCGCAGCAGCGAGTCCGGACTGCAGGTTGATACGGGTGGCGTCCGCACGCTGCCGCAACAGCATCGAATGCAGGGTGGGCCATCCGGCGGCCAGCAGCACGGCCAACACCGCCACCACCGCCATCAGTTCGACCAGGTGCATGCCTCGCGGCGCCGTAGGGCTGGGGATCGGGCAGTGGCGCATGAGTCCAGCCTCCCTCGTCCAGCGTCGCCGGCGCCATCAGGCACTGCCGCGCCCGCCTGCCCGGAAACCCCTCAGCTGGCCGTCACCGCTTGCCCCGTATACTCACCCTTCCCGGGAACTGGCAACACCATGAGCGACCGTTTTGAACTCGTCTCGCCGTATTCGCCGGCAGGCGACCAGCCTGATGCCATCGCAAAGCTGACCAGCAACTTCGAAGCGGGCATCGCCAAGCAGACCCTGCTGGGCGTCACCGGTTCGGGCAAGACCTACACCATCGCCAACGTCATCCAGAACGTGCAGAAGCCGACGCTGATCATGGCGCCGAACAAGACGCTGGCGGCGCAGCTGTACGGTGAGTTCAAGGCATTCTTCCCGCACAACGCGGTGGAGTACTTCGTCAGCTACTACGATTACTACCAGCCGGAAGCCTACGTGCCGTCGTCGGACACCTTCATCGAAAAGGACAGTTCGATCAACGAGCACATCGAGCAGATGCGGCTGGCGGCGACCAAGACCCTGCTGTCGCGCCCGGATGCGATCGTGGTGGCCACGGTGTCGGCGATCTATGGCCTGGGTGCACCCGAGGACTATCTGTCGCTGCGCCTGATCCTGTCCAAGGGCGAGCGCATCGACCAGCGCGACCTGATCAATCACCTCACCCAGCTGCAGTACACGCGCAACGAGTACGAGCTGCAGCGCGGTACGTTCCGCGTGCGTGGCGAAGTGATCGACGTGTTCCCGGCCGAGTCGGACAGCGAGGCGCTGCGCCTGGAACTTTTCGATGGCGAGGTCGAGAAGATCACACTGTTCGACCCGCTGACCGGCGAGACGCTGCGCAACATGCAGCGTTTCACTGTTTATCCGAAGACACACTACGCGACCACGCGCGAGCGCGTGCTGGCAGCGATCGAGACGATCAAGGTGGAGCTGAAGGAGCGGCTGGAGCAGCTGTACGCGCAGAACAAGCTGGTGGAGGCGCAGCGCCTGGCCCAGCGCACCCAGTTTGACCTGGAAATGATGGCCGAGGTTGGCTACTGCAACGGCATCGAGAACTACTCCCGGCATCTGACCGGCAAGAATGCCGGCGAGCCGCCACCGACCCTGTTCGATTACCTGCCGCCGGATGCACTGCTGGTGATCGACGAATCGCACGTGACCATTCCGCAGATCGGCGCCATGTTCAAGGGCGACCGCTCGCGCAAGGAGACCCTGGTCGAATTCGGTTTCCGCCTGCCGTCGGCGCTGGACAACCGCCCGCTGCGCTTCGAGGAGTGGGAGGAGCGCTGCCCGCGCAGCATCTACGTGTCGGCCACGCCCGGGCCCTATGAACTGCGTGAAGCCGGTGACGAGATCACCGAACTGGTGGTGCGCCCGACCGGCCTGATCGACCCGGTGGTGGAGATCCGCCCGGTCGGTACCCAGGTCGACGACCTGATGAGCGAGGCCAACGCGCGCATCAAGGCGGGCGACCGCGTGCTGGTTACCACGCTGACCAAGCGCATGGCCGAGAATCTCACGGAATACCTCACCGAACATGGTATCCGCGTGCGCTACCTGCACTCGGACGTGGACACGGTCGAGCGCGTGGAGATCATCCGCGACCTGCGGCTGGGCAAGTTCGACGTGCTGGTCGGCATCAACCTGCTGCGCGAAGGCCTGGACATGCCCGAGGTATCGCTGGTGGCGATCCTTGATGCCGACAAGGAGGGCTTCCTGCGTTCCACCGGTTCGCTGATCCAGACCATCGGCCGTGCCGCGCGCAACGTGCGTGGCAAGGCGATCCTGTATGCGGACAAGATCACCCGTTCGATGCAGGCCGCGATCGATGAGACTGACCGCCGTCGTGCCAAACAGGTCGAGTACAACGAGCAACATGGCATCGTGCCGCGCTCGGTGGCGCGCCCGATCGTCGACGTGCTGGAAGGCGCGCGTTCGGATGCGGCAGAGAAGGAAGCGAGGAAGGGCAAGGGCAAGGGCAGGCCTGGCGTGGCCGAGGACGGGGGCGACTATCGCTCGCTCAGCCCGGCCCAGCTGGCGTCCCGTCTCAAGGCGCTGGAACAGCAGATGTACCAGCATGCGAAGGACCTCGAATTCGAGGACGCGGCCCGCGTGCGCGACCAGATCAGGCAGCTGAAGGAGGCGAGTCTGGGCTGAACGCGGCAGTGCAGCATCTTCTTCACGAAAGTATTGCACTTCACGGCGGGCATACGTAATATACGCGGCCTGCACCGACGCAATCGCGAACGTTCAGAAGCAAAAACGGGCGGTTAGCTCAGCGGTAGAGCACTACCTTGACATGGTAGGGGTCACAGGTTCGAACCCTGTACCGCCCACCACGAAGTCCTCGGAAGAGGGCTGTCGTGAAATGCAAAGCCCGGCCCTGGCGCCGGGTTTTTACGTAGCAAGGCCAGCTTTCGGGCGGCAAGAACAAGATGGGCGGTTAGCTCAGCGGTAGAGCACTACCTTGACATGGTAGGGGTCACAGGTTCGAACCCTGTACCGCCCACCACCTGGCTCCCGGCACTGCCGGTGCAACGGTGGATCAGAATGAAAGCCGGCCCCGGGCCGGCTTTTTTCGTTTGCGCCAGTGGGCTGCAGCCAGCGGTCAGCGTTGGGCCACCCATTCGTCGATGCTGATCATGCGCTGCAGCCGCCAATGCCCGTCCACGCGTTCCCAGACCTGCGCAACGCGTGCCGAGCCGGTGCGCTGCTGCGGGGTGTCCGCCCGCAGGGGCTGGTTGCCCACGCGCAGCACGCGATCCTGGCGCAGCCGGTAAAGCTGAAGGGTGGCCGGGTCTGCTTTCTCATCCGGCATTGGAGATGCTCCTGCCTGCCCAGCCTCGGCCTGCAGGATCTGGCTGCGCAGGGAAGCATCCCCGGCGTCGGTATCGCGGCCGAACAGGCCAGCGCACAACAGCAGCAGGGCAAGCATCGGCATGGCACGGTGCTCCGGAGAAGGGAGTCCAGCGTGGCACTGCCCCCTGCGGTGTGAAACCGGTATGCGACGAAAGCCGGTAAAGCGCGCGCCAAGGCGCCCGGGGAAGGATGAATCCGGGGCCGGAAGTGCCGGGCCGCCCCAAGAGACGGCCCGGCGCGATGCCCAATGCGGGTGGGCGCCGATCAACACCGCTGCGCTGGGTCAGCGCTGGCGACCCGCAGCTCGGCTTCGATTACAGCGGATCACAGCACAGCACCTGGCCAGGCTTGCCGGAGTTGCCGAACGGGCAGCTCGGATGCGGCTCGCAACCGGGCGCATAGCCGGCCTTGGGCGCAACGGCAAAGGCCTGGCTGGTGCCGAAGGCCATGGCCGCGACAACGACGATACCGGCGACAGACGAGAACAGCTTCTTCTTACCGATCATGCGTGGCTCCTTCAGGTGTGGAAATGCACGGTGTAGGCCGTTTGCGGGACGGCCTTGCACAGGTCAGTTCGGCTGGCAGCAGATGCGGGTACCACCGATTGTCCCGTTGCCGCCGAAAACGCAGCCCGGCGTGTAGGTGCAGCCCGGCGCGAAGCCAGCCTTGGTTGGCTTCGCAAAGGCCTGGGACGCGCCGAACGACAGCGCGGCGACAACGACGATACCGGCGACGGACGAAAGGACCTTCTTTCCGATCATGTGTATCTCCTTGGTTGGCGTTGGTGTTGCAGTTGCCGAAGGCACCGGAGTGCCGGTTGTGGCGCGAATCTGGTGGCGAGGGCGGGCGCGCGGATCGGGCTCGTGGCGCCTCAGTGCAATGCAAGGCGAGGCGCCAGCGACTTCATGGCGGCCTGCACGACCTGCTCATCGAGCTGGCCGACGTGTTTGTAGGCCACGCTGCCATCTGCAGCCAGCACCACCAGCATCGGTGTGACCGTGGCGCGGTAGCGTCTGGCGGCATCGCCGTCGCTGTCGATGGCAATCGGGAAGCGCAGATCGTGCTTGCCGGCGTAGTCGGCCAGTTCATCGTAGGGAGGAAGGCCCACGCCGACCAGCTCGCTGGTGCCACGTCCGCCAGCAATCTGCTGCAGCTGCGGCATCGAGGCCAGGCAATAGCGGCAGGCGGTGGAAAAGAAGTACAGGATCTGGGCAGTGCTGCGTTCGCCGCCGATCATCACCCGGGTGCGCTGGGTGGTTTTCAATGCCAACGTATCGGCACGCGTGCCCAGCGCCAGGCCATGCGCCTCATGCTGCATGGCCTGCAGCTGGGCGGCCATCTGCTCGTTGATCTGCCGCAACTGGCGGTTCTGCCATCCCAGCGCGATGATCAACGCCGACAGCAGCAGGGCAGCAACAGGAACCAGGGCGCGCTTGAGCATTGATCATCCTTGAACGCAGCGTTGTCCGGAACATACCCGAACTGCGGCGCGAGTTGTTAAGCAGACGTTCCGCGCGTCGCCGTGGCGTGCGCGTCCCTACCACTCTCAGGATCCGTCTCAGATGAGCGAGCATGTTCCGGCTCCCCGGACCAATCCATTCGTCGAGCTGCTGTTCGGCGGCAACATGCTGGAAGGCACCTTCAAGGCCGTGGTCTGGGTAGCTCTGCTGGCTGCGGTGCTGGCCTGGGCCACCTTCCGCTGAGCCATCGTGCCCCTGCGCTCAGGCGTTGAAGACCTGCCGCAGGCTGTGCAGCGTAGCCTGGCGGTGCTCCTTTGCGGTCGCTTCGCTCATCTCAAGTTCCTGCAGGCGCAGCCCGACCAGGGTCATCGACAGCGCGTAGGTGCGTGCCGCATCGGCGACGCGCGAAAGCCCGAGTGCGCGGCGGGCCAGCGCATCCACATGCTCCAGATCGGGCATAAGGCCCAGATACGCACGTTCTGCGCTGTCCAGGTCGGGAGCACACAGGATCGCATGGGCTTCGAGGGGGGCGGAGACGCAGGCCATGAGGGGTGTCCTTGTCTGTAACGGGCGCTCGCTCAGAACGAGCTCATCAGGGAAACGAAGGCCGACGTCTGTGTCCCACGCCGCGCCATCGGGCTGTCCTTTACTGCATCGCCGAACCGCTGGTTGGCGGCCAACGGACGGCTGATGGCAGCGGAGAACAGCAACAGGCGCAGCAGGGTCGGGGGCAGCAACGGCATCGATCAGCCACTTTGCGGAGGATGGCTGTGCATGGTGCGGGCGCAACATTGTCAGAACATTGCGCGTCGGCAATCGGCACGCGAAGGCGCCCAAACCCGGCGCAAGGCACTATGATCGGCAGCGTTTCCGGTAGCCGAACCCCCTGATGCGCATCCTCCTGGTCGAAGACGATCCCGATCTGTCCCGAGCCCTGCAATCGGGCCTGGAGCGGCAGGGCGTGGTCGCCGACGTGGTCGGAAGCCTGGCCGAAGCTACGATCGCGCTGCGCGAACCGGTACACCAGTTGATGTTGCTCGACCGCCAGCTGCCGGATGGCGATGGCGCGGCGTTCGTCGCCACCGCGCGTGCACTGCGGCCTAACCTGGCGGTGATCATGCTGACCGCCAAGGGCACGTTGTCAGACAAGGTCGAGGGCCTGGATGTGGGGGCCGATGACTACCTGGTGAAGCCAGTGGCGATCGAGGAACTGATGGCGCGGATCCGCGCGGTCTCGCGCCGGCCCTCGGCGATGGTGACGCCAAGCCTGCATCTGGGCCGGCTGGAATTCGACTTCGAATCGCTGCAGGCGCAGGTGGAGGGCCAGCTGTTGGCGCTGCCCCGGCGCCAGGTGCTGGTGCTGCAGGCGCTGGCGATGCGACAGGGACGCACCGTCACCCGCAGCGCGTTGGAGGCGGCAGTGTACGGCTTCGATGACGAGATCCAGTCCAATGCACTGGACGCGCATATCTCCAAGCTGCGCAAGGCGCTGCAACAGGCCGGGGCCGGCGTGGAGATCCATGTGATCCGCGGCGTCGGCTACCTGCTGGCGGAGGCGTGAGATGACCCGACCGATCCGCTCCATCACGCTCGGCCTGGCCTGGCGGTTGTTCCTGGCGCAGGCCTTCACTGTGTCGTTCGCGGTGGTCGCGTTGATCCTGACCTGGGGCGACAAGGACACTTGGGGAATGGACATGTTCACGGCCGAGGCGGTAGCCAAAGCCGTGCACAGCGAAGGCGGCCGGCTGGTACTGGACCAGGCGCGCTGGGACAGGCTCAATGCCGGGGCGGGGGGCAACCTCTGGTTCGCGGCGGTTGATGACAGGGGCACGTGGCTGGAGCGCGGCACGATTCCTGCGGTCCACGCCCCGTTGCTGGCACGCTTGCCGACGGTGGGCGCCACCGAACTGGGTTCACTGGTGCCGCCCTATCTGGACGTTGCGCGGGTGATGATCCGCAACGAGGATGGGCGGCGCATCACGGTGATGGTGGGCGGGGCGCCGAAGGGCGGGCTGCTGGACGGCGCACTGATGGTGCTGCGCCTGATCGGCCTGTGGTTCTTCCTGCCGCTGATCGTGATCACGCTGCTGGTGATGCCGACCGTGATCCACCGTGCGATGCGCGGCGTGCGTCGGTCCGCACAGCAGGCCAAGGAGCTGGATATCGGCCAGCCGGGTGCGCGGCTGGATGCGCAGCTGGTGTCGACCGAGGTCGCGCCGCTGGTGGAAGCTTTCAACGACGCGATCGACAAGGTGCAGCAGGGCTATGCAGCACGTGACAAGTTCCTCGCCGATGCCGCGCACGAGCTGCGGGTGCCGATTGCAGTGGTACAGGCGCGCTTGTCGCAGCTGCCGCAGGGTGAGCTGAAATCGCAGCTGCTGACCGACGTGGCGCGGCTCGGCAACGTCGCCGAGCACCTGCTTGACCTGCAGCGGCTCGATCGCAATGTCGGCGCACTGCAGCGGCTGGATCTGGCGCTGCTGGTGCGTGAAGCGGCCGCCGATCTGGCGCCACTGGTGGTCGGCGCCGGCTATGGCTTCGAGGTGGATGCGCCGGAGTCGCCCGTGTGGATCCATGGCGACAGCCTGGCGCTGGGGCGGGTGATCGCCAACCTGGTGCACAACGCCATCGTCCACGGCGGCGGGCGCGGCACCATCTGCGTGCGCCTGGATGCACGTGGTCTTCTGGAAGTCAGCGATCAGGGCGCCGGTATTCCGGTGAGTGACCGTGAAGCGATCTTCGAGCCGTTCCATCGCCTGCGCGCGGCGGGCAGCGGCAGTGGCCTCGGCCTGCATCTGGTGAAGGAAATCGTGCAGCATCACGGCGGCTCGGTCAGTGTCGGCGAGGCCACCGGCGGTGGTGCCAGCTTCCGGGTCAACTTCCATCGCGGCACCGTCCGGCGCTGACAGCCGCGCGGGGGAAACCCCGATAGGCAGCCTGTAGCGCCTGGCGGCAGGCTGATGGAATGGCTTCCGAACGTTCCGCGCCGGCCCTGTTCGGCCCCGGCTGCGCTGCCGGCCTGGTGCTGGGCGCGCTGGCCTGCGTGCAGATGCCGGCGCTGCTGCCGCTGTGGCTGAGCGCGCCGATGGCGGTTGCCGGCGGCGCGGGCTGGCTGCTGCGCTGGCGCGGCCGCCCCTGGGCTGCAATCGTGCTCGGCCTGGCATGGGCAACATTGCACGGGCATTGGGCGCTGCACGGCCAGCTGCCACCCGGCGCGCCGCCGCAGGATGTGCGGGTGAGCGGACGGGTCGCCGATCTTCCGCAGCGGGGGGCCGGCTACACCCGTTTCGTGTTGCACGTGGATGAGGCCGATGCGCTGCCAGCGCTGCGCGGCAAGCGCCTGCAGGTCACCTGGAACGATCCGTGGCGCGGGTCGTCAGCGCACGAGGCCGAGGGTGGGCGGCATGCGGTTCGTGCGGGATCGCATTGGCAGTTGCCGCTGCGCGTGCGTGCGCCACGTTCGCGGATCAATCCCGGCGGCGTCGACGGCGAACGCCATGCCTTGCTGCGCGGCATCTCCGGCAATGGCACGGTACGCGACCCGGGGGCTGCGCGTGAGCGCGCGCCTGCGCAGGGCCTGCCAGCCTGGCGCGAGCGCAGCAGTGACGCCATCGCTACGCAGGTGGCACATCCTGCCGCGCGGTTCGTGCAGGCCTTGGCGCTGGGCGATACCCGCGGGCTGTCCGATGCCGACTGGGAGCACCTGCGCGCGCTGGGCCTGACCCATCTGGTCGCCATTTCCGGTTTTCACGTGGGCGTGGTGGCGGGCTTCGGGGTACTGCTGTGCCGCTTGTCGTGGTGGCTGTGCCCGGTGCTGGGACGTTGCTGGCCACGGCCACAGGCGGCGGCATGGGGTGCAGCGCTGGCCGCAGCCGCCTATGCCGTGGCCGCCGGCGGCGCGCTGCCAACGGTGCGCGCGGCGCTGATGATCGGGCTGGTGGCACTGGCCCGTGCCGGACGTCGCCCGGTGGGTGCGGGGCAGGGGTTGGCCCTGGCCGCGATGGTGATGCTGCTGCCGGCGCCGCTGTCGGTGTTGTCGGCCGGCTTCTGGCTCAGCTTTGGCGGGGTGCTGTGGCTGCTGTGGTGCCTGCCGCGAACCGGGCCGGAGGGCGCCGGTGGGGGCCTGCGTGGCTTCCTGGCCGCCCAGGGCGTGGCCAGCCTCGGCCTGTTGCCGCTGTGCGTGGCCCTGTTCGGCGGCACCGCGCGGTTGGGGCCGCTGGTCAACCTGCCGATCATTCCGTGGTGGACGTTGCTGGTGGTGCCGTTGTCGTTGCTGGGTACGGGGCTGCATGCGCTGCACGAGGGAGCCGGCCGCTGGTCCTGGCGTGCTGCGGCCTGGCTGTTCGAGCTGAGCTGGCAGGCGCTGCAGCCACTGGCGCTGCACCCGCAGGCCATGTGGTGGTTGGCCGAGGCGCCGCGCTGGGCCGTACCGGCGGCATTGGCGGGGGTGTTCTGGTGGCTGCTGCCACGCGGCGCCGGCGGTGGCCTGGCGGGCCTGCTGCTGTGCCTGCCGCTGTTGTGGCCGGCGCGGCATGCACCGGCCGAGGGGGAACTGGAGCTGCTGGTGCACGATGTGGGGCAGGGCACAGCGGTGCTGGTGCGTACAGCGCGGCACGCACTCTGGTACGACGTAGGGCCTCCGACCGGCGGCGAGGGCAACGAGCGCATTCTGGTCCCGGCCCTGCGCGCGCTCGGCCAGGCGCCGCCCCGGCAGGTGATGCTCAGCCATGACCATCTTGATCACACCGGCAGCCTGTCCAGCCTGCGACGGCAGCTGTCCGGACTGCAGCTGCTGGCGCCACCGGGCAGCACCATCGCCGGCGCCACGCCCTGCCAGCAGGGGCTGCGCTGGCGGTGGGACGGGGTAGATTTCCAGGTCCTGCACCCGGCGCCGGGCAGCCGTGAGGCCGAGAACGAAGACAGCTGCGTGCTGCGCATCGCCAGCCCCCACGGCGTGGTCCTGCTGCCGGGTGACATCGGCCGACCGGCCGAGCGGACGCTGCTGCAGTCGTCTCCGGCCGCGCTGAAGGCGGATGTGGTGCTGGTGCCGCATCATGGCAGCGGTGGCAGCTCCAGCGCGCCGTGGGTGGCCGCCGTGGCGCCACGGTTGGCGGTGGTTTCGGCCGGCCACCGCAACCGTTTCGGCCATCCACGCCAGGACGTGGTCCAACGCTGGCAGGCGCAGGGGGCGGAAGTGCTGGCCACGGCCGACTCCGGCGCGATCCGCGTATGGCTTGGTGCACAAGGGCTGCAGCTGCGTGAACAGCGTATCCACGCATCCCGGTGGTGGGATGCCGCTGGGCGGGCGCGGTCGGCTGCTATCCTATCGCCGAACGAACAAGCGGCCGTTGGGCCGGAGGGTTGAAACGTGTGGGAACTGGTCAAGGCCGGTGGCTGGCCGATGGTGCCGCTGCTGCTGTTGGGCGTACTGGCTTTGGCGATCATCCTGGAGCGTTTCTGGTCCCTGCGGCGGACTGAAGTGATGCCGCCCGGCCTCGGCCAGGAAGTGCGCAACTGGGCCGCACGCGGCAAGCTTGACCCGGCGCACCTGCAGACCCTGCGCGCCAACTCGCCGCTGGGCGCGCTGCTGGCCGCTGCGCTGGAAGCGCGCAACCGCCCGCGCGACCAGATCCGCGAGCGGATCGAGGACACCGGGCGCCACCTGGTGCACCGCATGGAGCGCTTCCTCAACGCGCTGGGCACCATCGCCTCGGCCGGCCCGCTGCTGGGCCTGCTGGGCACCGTGATCGGCATGATCCAGATGTTCCTGGGCATCCTCGACCATGGCGTGGGCGACGTGAACCAGCTGGCCGGCGGCATCGGCAAGGCGCTGGTGTGCACCGCCACCGGCATGATCGTGGCCATCCCGGCGCTGATGTTCCATCGCTATTTCAAGGGCCGGATCCACGGCTATGTGGTGGAAATGGAACAGGAAGCCAGTGCCCTGCTGGATACGCTCGACGGCCGCCCCGGGGTGATGAACCCGGCCGCGCCGGCGCGGCCAGCCCACGCTGCCACGGCGAAGGCCTGATCGATGCGTATCGGCAATGACCGATCCCAGGATGAGCCGCATATCGATCTGGTGCCGCTGATCGACGTCATCCTGGTGCTGATCATCTTCTTCGTGGTCACCACCACCTTCGATGCGCGCTCGACGCTGCAGGTGCAGCTGCCGACCGCCAGCCAGCAGCCCAGCAACGAGCCGCCGCGCTCGCTCAGCGTGCTGATCAACGCCGAAGGCCGCTATTTCATCAATGACCAGGAAGTGCTGCGCAGCGATGTCGAGTCGGTCAAGCAGACCATCGCATCGGTCGCCGGCAGCGATCGCAGCCAGCCGGTGCTGCTGCGCGCCGACGCACGCACTCCCTACCAGGCCGTGGTGACTGCGCAGGACGCGCTCGGTCAGCTCGGTTTCCGTCGTATCGCCATTGCAACTGCGCCAGAGGTGCGTCCATGAGTTCCCATCACGCGCCGGTGTGGCCGATCTACAAACGTCTGCTGGGCTACACCCGCACCTACTGGGTGTTCATGGTGGGCGCGGTCATCGCCATGGTGGTCGAAGCCCTGGCCGGCTATCACTTCACCAAGCTGATGGAGCCGCTGGTCAACGAGGGGTTTGTCGATCCGCAGCCGCGCGCGGCCGTGGTCCTGCCGCTGACCATCCTCGGCCTGTTCCTGATGCGCAGCGTGGCCACCTGGGTCAGCGACTATACGCTGGCCAAGACCGGCCGCAGCGTGGTCCGCGACCTGCGTGAGCAGGTGCTGCAGAAGTACCTGCACCTGCCGTCGTCGCACTTCGACACCGAAGCAACGCCGGTGATGGTCAGCCGCCTGAACTTCGATACCGAGCAGGTCACCCAGGCCAGCGCCGACGCGCTGAAGACCGTGGTGGCCGATACCCTCACCATCATCGCGATGCTGGCGGTGATGCTGCAGATGAGCGTCAAGGTAACCCTGGCGATGCTGCTGGTGGTGCCGCTGATCGGTGCCATCGTGTCCTACGTGGGCAAGCGCTATCGTCGCATCAGCCGCGGCATCCAGGACGGCATGGGCACGATGGCGCAGACCGCCGAGCAGTCCTTGGCGGCGCAGCAGGAAGTGAAGGTGCACGGCACCCAGCAGCATGAGATCTCGCGCTACTCGCGCCTGGCCAACCGCATGCTGGCGCTGAACATGAAGGTCGAGGTGACCCGCGCAGCGGCGTCCAGCGTGGTGCAGTTCCTGGCCGCACTGGCGCTGGCGGTGATCGTCTGGGTGTCGACCCGCGAAGCCCTGGCCGGCCGCCTCAATGCCGGCCAGTTCATGGGCCTGATGACCTCGATGATGGCGATCATTCCATCGCTGCGGCGCCTGACCAGCGTGCAGACCTCGATTTCGCGCGGCGTGTCCGCCGCCGAGCGCCTGTTCGGCATCCTCGACATGCCGGTGGAGCGCGACGAAGGCCAGCACCGCGTGCAACGCGTGCGTGGCGAACTGGCGTTCGACCACGTCATGCTGCGCTACCGCGAAGACAGTGGCATCGCCCTGGACGACATCAGTTTCGTTGCCAGGCCGGGTACGGTGACGGCCATTGTCGGCCGTTCCGGCAGCGGCAAGACCAGCCTGATCCGGCTGGTGCCACGCTTCTACGAGCCCAGTGGCGGCGTCATCACCCTCGATGGCGTGGCGCTGGATGACTATCCGCTGGCTGACCTGCGCCGGCAGGTGGCGATCGTCGGGCAGAAGGTGATGCTGTTCGATGACACAATCGCCGCCAACATCGCCTATGGCATGGAAGCGACCGACGAGCAGATCCGCGCGGCGGCCGAAGCCGCCAACGCGTGGGAGTTCATCGCACGCATGCCGCAGCAGCTGCAGACGCCGGTAGGCGAGAACGGCGCGCTGCTGTCCGGTGGCCAGCGCCAGCGCCTGGCGATCGCCCGCGCGATCCTGCGCGACGCCCCGATCCTGATCCTCGACGAAGCCACTGCGGCGCTGGACAACGAATCCGAGCGCCTGGTACAGGACGCGCTGCAGCGCCTGATGCCCGAACGCACCACGCTGGTCATCGCGCACCGGCTGTCGACCATCGAGCATGCCGACCAGGTGCTGGTGATGGACCATGGCCGCATCGTTGAACGCGGCACGCACAAGGAGCTGCTCGAGCTGGGCGGCCTGTACCAGCATCTGCACAGCATGCAGTTCCGCGAAAGGCAGGACTGATGGCCGGCAAGGGTACCCAGACCCCGGCGTACTGGTACGACGGCAGCCCGGTTCCGTGGGCGATGCGCCTGCTGGCACCGCTGTACGCCGGCGTCACCGCGCTGCGCCGGCGCGCCTATCGGCGTGGCTGGCGCAAGCGTTACACGCTGCCGGTGCCGGTCATCGTGGTTGGCAACATCACCGCCGGTGGCACTGGCAAGACGCCGCTGACCATCGCACTGGTGGAGCGCCTGCGTGCCGCCGGCTGGAAGCCGGGCGTGGCCAGCCGCGGTTACGGGCGCGAGGATGCCGACACGCCGCTGTGGGTAAAGGCCGACACGCCAACCGCCAAGGGCGGTGACGAGCCGGTGCTGATCGCCTGGAAGACCGGCGTGCCGGTGCGCGTGGACAGTGATCGGGTTGCTGCCGGCAAGGCGCTGATCGAGGCCGGCTGCGATGTGATCGTCTGCGACGACGGTTTGCAGCACTACCGGCTGGCGCGCGACATCGAGATCGAAGTGGTCGATGCGCAGCGTCGCTATGGCAATGGCCGGATGATTCCGGCCGGGCCGCTGCGCGAGCCGGTCAGCCGCGCCAGCGAATGCGATTTCCGCGTGGTCAATCTCGGTCAGGCCGATGAGGAGACTGCGGCACAGGCCTGTGGCTTCGGCCAGTGGCCGATGGCCCTGCACATCGACAGTGCGCAGCCGCTGGCCGGTGGCCGCGCGCGCCCGCTGGCGTACTTCAAGGGCCAGCGCGTGCATGCGGTGGCCGGCATCGCCCATCCACAGCGCTTCTTCGACATGCTGCGCGCGCGTGGCATCGGCGTCGTGCCGCATGCGTTCGCCGACCACCAGGCCTATCAGCCGCAGGACCTGTCCTTCGGCAGCCAGCTGCCGGTACTGATGACCGAAAAGGATGCGGTGAAATGCCGGGCGTTCGGCAACGACTGGCACTACGCGGTTCCGCTGCGCGCCGAGTTGCCCGCCGCGTTCTGGGTGGCGCTGACTGACCGCCTGGACAAGCTGCGACCGAACTGAGCGGCGCAGCGGCGCTTGCATTCACGCGCCGCCGGCCGCATTCCCCTTGTAACGAGCCTGCCGAGTACCGCCCCATGACCGAATTCGTCGTCGCCATCCCGGCCCGCTATGCCGCCTCGCGGCTGCCCGGCAAGCCGTTGCGCCTGCTGGGTGGTGAACCGCTGGTACTGCACGTGGCGCGCCGCGCGCTGCAGGCCGGCGCCCGGGAGGTCTGGGTAGCGACCGACGATCAGCGCATTGCCGATGCGCTGTCCGGGCTGGCCGAGGTGAAGGTGGCGATGACCGCGACCACGCATGCCTCGGGTACCGATCGCCTGGCCGAGTGCGCACGCATTGCCGGCTGGGCCGATGACACGGTGGTGGTCAACCTGCAGGGCGACGAACCGTTCGCACCGGCGACCGGCATCCGCGCGGTGGCAGATGCGCTGGTCGCTGGCACTGCGCCGATGTCGACTCTCGCCACGACCGTCGAGGACGCGCACACCCTTTTCGACCCGAACGTCGTGAAGCTAGTGCGCAACGTGCGCAACGAGGCGATGTACTTCAGCCGCGCGCCGATCGCCTGGCACCGCGACGGCTTCGCACGCAGCCGCGACACGCTGCCGGACGGCCACCACTGGCTGCGCCACATCGGCATCTACGGCTACCGCGCCGGTTTCCTGCAGCGGTTCGCGGCGATGCCGCCAGGCCAGCTGGAGCAGGTCGAATCGCTGGAACAGCTGCGCGTGCTGGAAGCGGGCTACCCGATCAGCGTGGCGATCTCGCCCGAACCGTTCCCGCCGGGCATCGACACGCCCGAGGACCTGGAGCGCGCCGAGCGGCTGCTGCAGGCGATGGCCGCGCGATGAGGCTGCTGGTCGTCTGCCTCGGCAACATCTGCCGTTCGCCGATGGCCGAAGGTGCGCTGCGTGCACGCCTGGAGGCCTCGCCGCTGGCCGGGCGGGTGCAGGTGGATTCGGCCGGCACCGGCGACTGGCACGTGGGCGAGCCACCGGACCGGCGTGCGATCGCCTGCGCGGCCGGGCACGGTGTGGACATCGGCAGCCTGCGCGCACGCCAGCTGCAGGCCGCGGATTTCGACCGTTTCGACTGGATCCTGTGTGCCGACGAGGCCAACCTGCGTGACGCCGGTCGCCTGGCGTCGGTGGCGCAGCGCGAACGGCTGGCGCTGTACCTGCCCTGGTCCGGCGCGCAGGGGCGGATCGCGATCCCCGATCCGTACACCGGCGGGAGCGATCATTTCGAACAGGTCTGGTCGCTGGTCGACGATGCTGCAAAACGTGCAGTGGCACGACTGTTGCATGACGCCGACTCCGGCATAATCGGATCATGAACGTCCAGCCCGTCCCGGACCTGCCCGAGTTCGCCACCTGGCTCAACGCCACCCCCTGCACCCTGACCGAACTGCGCGGCCGGCCGGTCGCGCTGCTGTTCGTCAATGCGGCCTCCGCCTGGAGCGCGCAACGCCTGGCTGAGTTCGGCCAATGGCTGTCGCGCCATCCGGGCAAGCTGCAGCCGCTGGTGCTGCAGGTGCCGCGCTTCGATTTCGAACGTGACGCCAGCGCTGCACTGAAACTGCTGCGTCGCCAGGGCCTGACCATGCCTGTGCTGCTGGATGCCGACTGGGATGGCTGGCGCCGCTTCGGCGTCAGCGCCTGGCCGACCCTGGTGCTGCTGGATGCACAGGGCAGGGAGCAGCAACGGCTGATCGGGCTGGGGGCCCCCGGTGAACTGGAACGCGCCTTGAACGCGCTGTGCCAGGGAGCCCCTTCGGCGCCGTCGCGCGGGGGCAGCGAACTGCATCCGGAACCGCGCCAGGCCCTGCGCTTCCCGTTGGGGCTGGCAGTCAGCACCGAGCGCCTGTACATCGCCGACAGTGGCCACCACCGCATCCTTGAATGCAGCCACGGTGGCCGCATCCTGCGCCAGTTCGGCCTCGGTACCGCCGATTTCATGGATGGCAACCTTGCCGAAGCGGCATTCCATCGCCCGCAGGCGCTGGTGCTGGAGCGCGATTCGCTGTACGTGGCCGATACCGGCAACCATGCCGTGCGCCGCATCAACCTGTTGACCGGCATCGTCGACACCCTGTGTGGCAACGGGCGCCCCGGTGCGCCGGTGGAAGGTCCGGTTGCGCAGCCGCGGCAGGTCTCGCTGGACCACCCGGTCGGCTTGGCCATTGCCGACAACCAGCTGCACATCGCGATGGCCGGCGACAACCGCATCTGGAGCTACCACCTGGGCCAGCGCAGCCTGCAATGGCGCGCAGGCAGCGGCTCCATTGACGAGCGTGATGGCAGCGGCCATCTGGCGGCCTTCGCCCAGCCCACCGGGCTCGCCGTGGTGCAGCAGGTGCTGTACGTGGCCGATGCGCTGGGTTCCTCGATCCGCGCGCTTCAGCTGCGTGGCGACCTGGTGCAGACCCTGGTCGGGCAGGGGCCCTGGCGCTTCGGCAGTGAAGACGGTCCCCGCGCCCAAGCCAGCCTGCAGTTCCCGCAGGCCATCGCGCTGAGCCCGGATGCGCCGCTGCTGTGGATTGCCGATACCGGCAACGGCCGCCTGCGCACGCTGCGCCTGGGCGGAGGCGAACTGACGACCCAACCGCTGCCGCGTCGCCTGCATGGCCCGGCCGGCCTGGCGGTGGGGGCCGGGGCGGTGTGGATTGCCGAGACCGACGCCCATGCCGTGCTGCGATTCGATCCCGACAGCGGCGTGCTCAGCGAAGTGCCGATCAGCGAATGACCGACGTTCCCGCCCCGGCCTTCGACGGCAAGGCCTTCGCGGCCCAGCTCAGCACCGCGCCCGGCGTGTACCGCATGTACGCCGCCGACGACACCCTGCTGTATGTGGGCAAGGCCCGTGCACTGCGCAATCGCGTTGGCAGCTACTTCAACGGCAGTCCGAAGAACGCGCGGATCATGTCGATGATCTCGCAGATCGCGCGCATGGACGTGACCGTCACACGCTCGGAAGCCGAGGCGCTGCTGCTGGAAAACCAGCTGATCAAATCGCTCTCGCCGCGCTACAACGTCTCCCTGCGCGACGACAAGACCTACCCGCATGTACTGCTGACCCGCGAGGACTGGCCGCGCATCGCGCTGCATCGCGGCCCGCGCGCCATTCCAGGCCGCTATTTCGGGCCTTACCCGGGCGTGACCGCGGTACGCGAAACGCTGAACCTGATGCACAAGCTGTTCAAGCTGCGCAGCTGCGAGGACAGCGTGTTCCGCAACCGTTCGCGGCCGTGCCTGCAGTACCAGATCGGCCGTTGCAGCGCGCCGTGCGTGGAGCTGGTAGCGCCTGCCGAGTACGCCGAATCGGTGCGCCGCGCCGCGCTGTTCCTGGAGGGCAAGAGCGACGAACTGACGCGCGAGCTGGGCGAGCAGATGCAGGCCGCCAGCGAGGCACTGGAATTCGAGCAGGCCGCGCGCCTGCGTGACCTGATTTCCTCGCTGCGCAGCATGCAGACCCGCCAGTACGTGGATGGCCGTGCTGCCGACCTGGACGTGCTGGCGGTGGCCATGCAGGGGTCGCAGGCCTGCGTGCTGCTGCTGGCCTTCCGAGATGGCCGCAACCTCGGCACCCGCCCGTTCTTCCCGCGCACCAACGGCGAGGAAAGCCCGGAGGAAGTGCTGGCCGCGTTCGTTTCGCAGTACTACATCGAATTCGAGCCGCCGCGCGAGATCCTGCTGGACCGCGAAATTCCCGATGCCGACCTGCTGGTTGCCGCGCTCTCGGCCTCGGCCGAGCGCAAGGTGCAGCTGAAGTGGAACGTGCGCGGCGAGCGCGCCGGCTACGTGGAACTGGCCAGCCGCAACGCGCAGCTGACCCTGGCCACCGAACTCAACAGCCGCAACGCGCAGCAGGCGCGCAGCGACGCACTGCGCGACATGCTGGGCCTGGCCGAGCCGGTCAAGCGGGTCGAATGTTTCGACATCAGTCACACCCTGGGCGAGGCCACCGTGGCCTCGTGCGTGGTGTTCGACGCCGCCGGTCCGGTGCGCGCGCAGTATCGCCGCTTCAACATCAGCGGCATCGAGCCGGGCGATGACTACGCCGCCATGCGCCAGGCCATCGACCGCCGCTTCCGCCGTGCGGTGGAAGAGCAGGGCGTGCTGCCGGACGTGCTGCTGATCGACGGCGGCGCCGGGCAGCTGGCGCAGGCGCAGGCCGCACTGGCCGACCTGGGCGTGGAAGGCGTGCTGCTGGTGGGCGTGGCCAAGGGCGTGGAGCGCCGCGCCGGCCACGAAGCGCTGGTAATGCCCGATGGCCGCGAGCTGCGCCCGGGCGCGGCCAACCCGGCACTGCAGTTCATCCAGCAGGTTCGCGACGAGGCGCACCGTTTTGCCATCACCGGCCACCGTGGGCGCCGCCAGAAGGCACGGATGACCAGCAAGCTGGAGGATATCCCCGGCATCGGGCCGCGCCGCCGCGCCAGCCTGCTCAAGCATTTCGGTGGCCTGGTGGGCCTGAAAGCCGCTGGCGAAGCGGAAATCGCCAAGGTGGAAGGCATCAATGACGCCCTCGCGGCACGTATCTACGCTAACCTGCACGGGTTGGCCACGCCCGATGCGGCCGAGTAGAGAGAGAAGCACGCAAGCATGAAGTTGACCCTGCCCACCTGGCTGACGTTGTTGCGGATCGTGATGATCCCGGTGCTGGTGCTGGTGTTCTACCTGCCCTACACCTGGACCAACTTCGCTTCGGCGGCGATCTTCGGCCTGGCCGCGATCACCGACTGGCTCGATGGCTGGATCGCACGCCGTTACCAGCTGGAGTCGGCCTTCGGCGCGTTCCTCGATCCGGTCGCGGACAAGCTGATGGTGGCAGTAGCGCTGTTCCTGATCGTGCAGGGCCACCCGACGCCGTGGATGGCGTTCTGGGCGGCGGTCATCGTCGGCCGCGAGATCGCGGTGTCGGCGCTGCGCGAATGGATGGCCGAACTGGGCCAGCGCGCCAAGGTACGCGTGGCGATGATCGGCAAGGTCAAGACCACCGCGCAGATGGTCGCGCTGTTGTGCCTGCTGTATTCGGTGGCCCCCAACGTGCCGGTGGAAGACATCTGGATGGGCTGGCCGGTGTTCCATATCGGCGACTGGACCCTGGCCATTGCCGCGGTGCTGACCCTGTGGTCGGGCCTGCAGTACCTGCACGCCGCCTGGCCGAGCCTGCGCGATGACGAGCGCGCTGCGCGCGAGCGTGCGCGGCAGAAGAAGCTGGGCAACTGAGCCCATCGATGCGCGTATTCACGCATGGCGCGGATACGCGACGCCGGGCACCTCGCAGACCCTGAAAAAAGCGCTTGACGGCATCCTTGGAATAGGTAAAATTTCGCCTCCCAAGCGGGAATAGCTCAGTTGGTAGAGCGCAACCTTGCCAAGGTTGAGGTCGCGAGTTCGAGTCTCGTTTCCCGCTCCAGATTCAAGAATGACGCTCCCGCAAGGGAGCGTTTCTCGTTGTGGGCCACCGAAGCGTGTTGAGCCGATTGCGGCCGGGGTCTGAGAGTTGCTCGACGTTTGTGTGAGGGGATGGGGCATCAACGCTTGTCGTCAGGCCGGTCGACCATCACCGCGCGCCTGACTTGGTCTCAGGCCAGTCCGCTATCAACGGAGAAGGGGCGAGGCGGGCGAGCAGCTAGCAGGGCTTGCCAAGCAGTTGCGCGCGAGGCTTGGTGTCCGCCAGGAAAACTCCCATCCATGCGTCCATCACTCTGAAGACATCAATGGCGAATTCTGGAGTTGCAGGATGCTCATGCCACCAAATCAAACCATCCGAATCATCATGGCTGTCGGCGTTCACTGCGACATAGTCTCCGCTGCCGTTCGAGAATACGGTGATCCAACCTGCCACAAAAGAATCGTCTGCCTCATCGACCAGTTCGGAGACCCGTGACTGGTCGCCAAGGCGTTGCGGGCCCATGGAGCGCGCAGGAAAGAAGGTGTAACCGTCGTGCACTTCGCGATAGAAGTCCTGCAGTCTGCTGGGCAGATGCTTGAACTCAAAGGTCTCTGTGGCTGCACCTTCGACGGGCCTTCCACCTAGGTAGTAGTAGAGGCCGTTTCCGTCATGAAAGATGTACGCCAATTCAGTTTCATCACCTAGTAGCAGTGCTGTGCCCAGCAGGCAGTCCTTGAATAGTGCAATTGTGGATGGGAACTCATTGGAGAATGAGCGCCAGCCATCAGGAAAGAACGGGGCGACGTGCGGCCTGAGTCCAAAGTTCTCCCAGCTCCTGGGCAGTGCGACATCTTTAGGTACATCATCGGGTGAAAGACATACCTTACGATATGGGAATGTATCGCCAAGGTCCTTGGCAATGTCATCAAGCGTAGTCATTTCATTCTTCCTAAAGCGAACCGGAATCACTCCCTGCAAACTAATCGTTCTGCCGCTCGATAAACTCGTCTGTCTCGAAACTCTGAATAAGCATCTGCTCAGCCTCTTGACAGTGTACTCATTCCGAATGGCTTGTTGTACGTTGCTATGCTGAGCGGAATGGGTCCATGCAAATAGTCCGAAAAGACGCAGCAAACGCCCATGTTTCGAATCCAATGTGACCGAACATTTATGGGCGACGAGGAAGGGTCCGTCAGCCTTTGGAGCAGTGCCAGTCATCCGGCGAAGATTGGCGCGCGCCGGAGGGAATAGCTCAGTTGGTAGAGCGCAACCTTGCCAAGGTTGAGGTCGCGAGTTCGAGTCTCGTTTCCCGCTCCAGATTCAAGAAAAACACTCCCGCAAGGGGGCGTTTTTCGTTTGCGCGTTTCGCGGCGCGCAGTTCATGGTTGGCATCGACAATCGCAGAGCCACCCAGCGCCCGTGTCGCTCAGTGCAACTTTCTTGATTACTGGCCGATTGAGTACTTGAGGCCAGGATCAACACCAAATGGATCTATCCAATCACAGACGACCGCGTGAAGATCCTGGTCTAAGCGGATCTGCTTCGCACTGTGGTGGCCTGACCCCGAGCGGGCCTGGCAGCAGTGCTTCGGCGTGGGGTGCCGTGCCGTCGGTAGTCACCCGAATTTCAGATGCTCCTAGCATCAAACAGCTTGATGCTCGCGCCTGCAGTTGAACTTAAGGACAGCGCTGCGGAAGCTCTCCGGGAGCTGAGCATGAGTCGCCGTTTGATGAAGGGAGAGCGGGTGACTCATCAGAGGGTGATCAAATTTCTCGGGATTGACTAGTCCGTTCCATGTTCGGATCTGCAGGAATGTAATTATTTCATAGGGGAAAAGCATGGTGTATTCGTAGTCAAATTCTGCAATGTCGTCGGGTGTGATGGGGGTGGTGTTGGATATGTGGAATTCAGCCATTTCCGAAATCAGGCTTTGGACGATTTTTTCATCGCGTGTATCCCAGTTTTCTAATGCGCGCTCATAAGGAAGTAGATGGGCAGGGTGCGAAATGTTGGACACATCTAGTTCCACGTTCATGGTTTTCAGATGGAGCTTCATCATGAACCAAAGGTGTGAGAATAGCTCGCCTTTTTCATTTTTTGGATTGGTTGAGGTAGAGAAGTCAAGCAAGGGTGAAGTGAGTCCTTCGATCAGAATTTCATGCCTGGCAGTAAATTCGTCCTTCTGGTTAGCCGCGGCGGCAAGTCCAAGGGATAGAGATGCGTCGTTGGGGAGTATGGAGATATTTAACCCCTCAGCGATTAGGGTCCTGGCAAGCGCAAGGGATTGGCCACTGTATAGGGACGCCAAGCAGAGGTGCTCTGAACTCGAAATGCCCGAAAGGAGATCCTTCTCGTAGTTGATTGTGTGCCAGATGGATAAATCCAATGACGCTTGGCTCAGTGTGAAGTGATCGGCTTTATCATCGAGGTAGTGGGAAATGACGCTGGATGGTTCTGTCAGGAATAGCTCCCGATTTATGGGCATATCTGGCCATTGCTTGACCCATCTGCGCACTTTTTTGTCCAGTCTGCTCATCTGGGCCGTAGTGTTCATTGCTCTCCTCGCTATCTGCATGGATCTGGACGAAAGATTTGGGTGCTTTGACGAATCCTCGGCTTGGATCATCAATGGATCGGTAATGTTTCTCATGCTTGGTTGACCAGCCCTTGAGTTTGTACCGGAACCGACTCGTTGGATGGCGATGGACTATCGGATGCGGTTTCGCTTCCGTCCATGCAACTTGTCTGAAATAGGCCTGCCAATCACGGCCTTTCTCAGCTTCATCCCCACTTCACCGCCACTCCTTCGGCTCATCACGCGGCAGTTCGACGCTGCATCTCCGACTCTCCACGGCGATGCCGCAATGCCTCACACTCCCTCCGCCTACGATCACGATGTGGTCATCGTCGGCGCCAGTTTCGCCGGTGCCGCCTGCGCATTGGCCGCTGTCCAGTACGGGCTGCGCGTCTGCGTGCTGGAACGCAAGGCCGACCCCGGTGAGCGCCTGCACACCACCGGCATCGTGGTGAAGGAAGCGATGGAGCAGACCTGGCTGGGGCGCATGCCCGAGCATCTGGTGCAGCGGGTCGCCAACGTGCGCCTGTATGCGCCGAACCTTCGCAGCGTGTTGCTGGCCGCACCGGGCTATTACTTCCTCACCACCGATACGCCGAACCTGATGCGCTGGCTGGCCAGCGAGCTGCATGCGAACGGTGTCGACCTGCGCCTGCAGCAGTCCTTCACCGACGCCCGTCGCTGCGGTGACGGCTGGCAGGTCGAAGGGGCAGGGCGGTGCGCCTATCTGGTCGGCGCAGATGGCGCACGCTCACGCGTGGCCCAGCGCACCGGCCTCGGCCAGGTACGTGACAACCTCTACGGCGTCGAACGTGAGTTCGCCGGCCTGCAGGTCGCGCAGGGCGACGCGCTGCATTGCTTCGTCAGCAAGCGCTACGCGCCGGGTTACATCGGCTGGGTCGCGCAGAATCCGACCGGCCTGCAGGTGGGATTAGCGCTGCGTCATGACCCGCAACAGGTGCGGCCGCCGGATATCGACGGCTTCCTCGACCACGTGCGCGGTGTGGTCAACATTCCGCCTTCGGCGCGCCCCTCGGCCACCCGCGCCGGCCTGGTGCCCTGCGGCCGGCCGGACGGGCCGATCACCGGCCAGCGCCTGATCCTGACCGGCGACGCTGCGGGCATCGTCTCGCCGCTGTCCGCCGGGGGCATCCAATCTTCGTGGCGGCACGGCTGGGCGGTCGGTGAGGCGATTGCCCGCCATCTGCGTGGGCAAGGGCCAGAAGCGGAACGGGTGGCGCGTCAGGTCGCCCCGGCGTTCCATGGCAAGCGCGTGCTGCGCTGGGCGATGGATCATCTGCAGGCCGATTGGCCGCTCGAAGTACTGCTGCATACAGCGGTCATGCGCCGCATTGCCGAACAGGTCTACTTCCATCGCCGCGGGCTGCGCACGTGAAGGGAGCAGGCAGGGGCGCCTGAACGCCACCCCCTCACTTCTCGTGAAAATTCCTGTTGACGCCGTGCAGCAATGCCGACACAATAGCGCTCCTTCGACGCAGGTCGAACGAAATCTGCGGGAATAGCTCAGTTGGTAGAGCGCAACCTTGCCAAGGTTGAGGTCGCGAGTTCGAGTCTCGTTTCCCGCTCCAGATTCAAGAAGAACGCTCCCGGAAGGGGGCGTTTTTCGTTTGTCGGGCCGGATGCGCCCATGGGTCGCCAGCAAGCGTTCGAGGCCGGTGGAGCGGTCAGCGCGATCACGATGCACCGACAGCCACCGCCGTGATCGAAGCGATTGGCTGCCAGCGGCGAGGATGTTCACGCGTGCGGCACGTCGAGCCGGGGAGACGTCGCAATGTGCAATGCGCCGTGAAAAGCATCCAGTGTTCTGTACCGGGAACGCGTTGAAAGCGCAGTGAAAGACTGGGGCAGCGCTGCCTGAACCGCACGCGTGTGGTGACCGTTTTCGGACCAATTCTCCATGTTCGCTCCACAATCGCACGGTAGCCTTCATGCTCCTTCTACACGTTGGCGGGCTGGTGGTCAGGCGTATCACTTCAGTGGCAGTGCCCAGGACCGGGCGCGGACTCTCCCTGCAGGCAGTGCTGCGCCCGGGCGCGCTGCTGACCAGCCTGGCGCTTGCAGGTTGCATGTCGGTGCCGGCTCCGGACCTGCCTGATCGCACACCCAGCACCTGGACCCAGGTGCCGCAGGGCAAGGGCGTAGCGGTGGATGCCAGGCAGTGGTGGAAGGTGCTGGCCGACCCGGCGCTGGACGGCCTGGTCGACCAGGCCATCGCCGGCAATCTTGATCTGCAGCAGGCCACGTTGCGCCTGCAGGCGGTGCGCATCGTCGCCGACGCCTCCAACGCGCGCTTTCTGCCGGAAATCACCGCCAGCGCCAAGCAGGTGCAGGATGCTGCTGCGGTCGACACTTATTTCCATGCCGGTATCGAAGCGATCTGGGACCTGGGCCTGTTCGGTGCCGCCGAGAGCGCGCAGTTGAGCGCGCAGGCCTCGGCCGGCAATGCCGAGGCGCTGCGCAATGCCGCACAGGTGGCGGTGATTGCCGACGTAGTGCGCAGTTATCTGGACCTGACCGTGGCCCAGGCCCAGCAGGATCTGCTGGCCCGGCAGCAGGCCGTGGATGATCGCGGCGAACAACTGGCACTGGTTCGCCTGCGCTTGCGCCTGGATGAGCCGGGCGAGCTGGAACGCCTGCGTGCGCGCCAGGCCGCGACCCGAGCAGCGACGGCGCAGGCCCGCGAAAACGCGGACAACGCGGCCCGCGCGCTGGCGCTGCTGCTGGGGCGTGACGGGCCGGATCCCGCCTGGCGTGCATACCGCGCGCCGCCGAAGCTCGGTGCATTCTCACTGCAGCAGGTCCCTGCGGATCTGCTGCGCCACCGCCCGCAGATCCTGCTGGCCGAATCGGAGGTGATGCAGGCCGCGGCCAGCAAGGGTTCGGCGCGCGCAGCGATGTATCCACGGGTCAGCCTTGGCGGCTCCATCCTGTACGCGTACAACCTCACCCAGAACGCCCGCTCCAATTCCGACTCCAGTCCGTCGATCGGCCCGTACATCGATATTCCGCTGTGGGACTGGGGCCAGCGTCGCGCGCGCTTCCATGCCGATGAGAAGCAACTGGACGCCGCATTACTCGGCTACCGCAAGGCCGTGCTGGAAGGCGTGAGCGAAGTGGAAGCTGCACTGGGCAGCCTGGCGCGGCAGGACAGCAGCATCCAGTCGCTGCGCGCGGCCAACGATGCCGCCGGGCAGCAGGTCAAGCGCCAGGCGCGGCAGGTGCAGCTGGGCCTGTCCAGCGAGTTCGATGGGCTGGATACGCAGCGTGCCGTATTGGCCTCGCAGGCCGACCTGATCGGTGCTCAGGGCGCGCGCGTGCTGGCCTTTGCGTCGCTGTACCGCGCCCTCGGTGGCGCCCCGCTGCCTGCCGAGGGCGAGGGTGGATCGCAATGATCGCACTCGCCCGCAAGACCCTGGCCTATGAGTGGCGCCGGTTCCTGCCGGTGGTGCTGGCGATGTGTTTCGCCGGTGTACTGTTGATCGTGCAGGCCGCACTGGTGCTGGGCATCTTCGGTACCGCTGCGATCTACGTGAAGGCATCCTCGGCCGATCTCTGGGCCGGTTTTCCCGGCACCCAGAGCGTCAACTACGGCCATGCGATCAGCGCCGACGTCGAAAGCCACCTGCGCATGGACCCGGATGTCACCCGCGTCGAACCCTACGAGTGGGTCGACGGCGAATGGCGGTCCGGCGCGCAGGGCACTGGCAATGTGTCGGTGTACCTGTCCGGCATCTCCACCCGGGACGACGCGATGATGTTCGCGCGCATCCTCCCGGCGAACCTGCGCGCGCAGCTGCGCGAGCCGGGTGCGGTGATCGTCGACAGCGCTGATCTGGATACGCTGGGCGTGGACCTGCAGAACAACCGTGCCTGGATCAATGGCAAGGCGGTGCGCGTGGTCGCTGCACAACCGGGCCTGCGGGGCCTTGGTGGTGTCAACGTGCTGGCCTCGCTGGACACCGCGCGCGCCATCGCCGGCACCGACCCACACGAGGGAAGCACCTATTTCGTGGCGGGCTTGCGCTCGCCGGACCTGGCCGACCGCGTGCGTGACCGCCTGGCCGCGTCGATGGGCCAGGCCACACCGGTCGAGTTCTGGACCGCGCCGGCGTTCGCCAGCCGTTCGCAGCAGTATTGGCTGTTCGATACCGGCGCAGGGATCGCCGTGTTGTTCATGGCCGTCATCGTCTGCTTCGTCGGTGCGGTGATCACCAACCAGTCGTTCGCCTCGGTGGTGGCCGGCTCGGTACGCGAGTACGCCACGCTCAATGCACTCGGTGCAGGCCGCTATGCGCTGGCACGGGTGGTGTTCGAGCAGGCATTGCTGATCGGTGGCGTGGGCATGCTGCTGGCGGCGGCGTTCAGCACGTTGGTGCTGTTGATCGCGCAGACCCAGCGCGTGCCGGTGCAGCTGACGCCGATGGTGATCCTCGGCTGCGTGGCGCTGGTCGCGGTGATGGCCATGCTCTCCAGCATCATGGCGGTGCGCAGTGTCGTCCGCTCCGATCCATCGTTGCTGCTGCGTTGAGGACCGGCCGATGACTTCCACACGCGCCATCGCCCCGACCCTGCAGGCCGAAGCATTGGAAAAAGGCTTCATGTCCGGTGATGTGCAGGTGCCGGTGCTGCGTGGCCTGTCGCTGGACATCTATCCCGGCGAGCTGACCCTGGTATCCGGCCCGTCCGGCTGCGGCAAGAGCACGCTGCTGTCGCTGCTGTCCGGCCTGTCCGCACCCGATGGCGGTCGCGTGCACGCGCTGGGCCAGGACGTGGGCCACATGACCCGCAGTGAAGTGGAGCGTTTCCGCCTGCACCATGTCGGCTTCGTGTTCCAGGGCTTCAACCTGTTCCCGGCACTGACTGCGTTGGAGCAGGTGCAGCTGCCACTGGGCTACCGCGGCATGCGCAATCGCGAAAGCGAGCCGCTGGCCCGCAAGGCGCTGGAAGAAGTCGGCCTCGGCCATCGAAGCCACATGCGCCCGGCGCAGCTGTCCGGTGGCGAGAAACAGCGCGTGGCGGTTGCCCGCGCGTTTGCCAAGTCGCCGACCCTGATCTTCGCAGACGAACCCACCAGCGCGCTGGATGCCGAGAACGGCCAGCGCGTGATCGACATCCTGCATCGCTACGCACGTGCGCATGGCGCCACCGTGCTGTGCGTGAGCCACGATCCGCGCCTGATCCGGCATGCCGATCGGGTGATCGCCATGGAAGACGGCATGGTCCGTGATGACCGCCGCCAGAACGAAACCGTAGAGTCCGCCCCATGACCAAGACGTCGCATCTGCTTCCCCTCAGCCTGGCCCTGTCCGCGGCACTGCTGCTCGGCGCCTGTTCCAGGGAAGCGCCCACCGCTGCATCGGCACCCTCAGGCAAGGAGGGGACTGCCGCCGCCGGCAAGGTCGCCGTGGCGCGGGGCATCATTGACGTCGAAGGTGGCCTGATCGCACTGGCACCGCCGGTGGATGGCTCGATCACTGCAGCGCCGGTGAAGGAAGGCGCCACGGTGAAGAAGGGGCAGCTGCTGCTGTCGCTGGATGGCGCCCTGTTGGAGCAGGAAGTGGCAATGGCCACCGCCGATCTGGCCTTGGCCAATGACCGCCTGAAGGGCAGCCAGGCGCAGCTGCGCGAACTGGAACGCAACGCCACCCGCCTGTCCACGGGCGCCAGCGAAGGTGTGTCCTCGAACCAGCAGGCCGATGCGGCCAAACAGCAGCTGGCCGGTGTGCGTGCCGATGTCGAGGTGGCCGGTGCGCAGGTCGACATGGCGCAGCACAAGCTGGAGCACGCGAAGCTGAAACTGCAGCAGATGTCGTTGAGCGCGCCGGAAGCCGGCACCGTGGTCGGCCAGGTGCCGGGCGTCGGTGCCTTCGTGCAGGCGGGCAAGCCGGCGATCTCGTTGCTGCCGGCGCGCCCGCTGCAGGTGCGCGCCGAACTGAGCGCCGCCTACGCCGATGCGGTGCAGGTAGGCATGAAAGCGGCGGTGGTACCGGACAGTGATGGTGCCGAGAACACCGGCACGCTGCCGACCGCACGCGTGGTACGCATCAGCCCGGTGTTCGCGCAGGCACGCCTGCCTGAAGATGCAGGGCGTGGCGTGGCCAAGGTGGTGGAGTGTGTGCTGGAGTTCGATGGCGAGGCCAAGGCACGCTTCGGCCAGCATGTGCGGGTAGAGTTCCGGAAGTAGGCCTAGCGTGGTGGCGGACGCCTGAACGCCCGCCACGCGCTCACCGCCGACACCCCGCACAGCGCCAGCAGCAGGCCCACGTCCAACAGCAGCAGCCACAGCAGGTGCATGCCTTGTACCGGCGGCTGGTGCATCGCCGACAGCATCCACGGTACCGACCACACCAGCAGCAAGGCAAAGGCGATCAGCAGACGCAGCCACAGGCGTTTCAGTTTCCAAGGCCGCACGATCAACGCGGCCACCACCAGCTCAACCGTTCCCAGCAGCGCGAACAGGATGACGGTGCTGGTCGGGTAGGGCAGCTCAGCGCCTTCCAGTCGGTGCAGCAGCCAGTAGTCCGGGGTGAAACCGGCATTGACCAGCGCGGCGATCAGCGCCAGCCAGGTCAGCGCGACCAGCAACCAGAAAAGGCGGACGTAGCGTCTCGGCATCGGCGGTGTCCGTGCTTGGGCGGGGCAGCGTACCCCAGCGCGGACGCCCGTGACCGCATGATGTGAAGACTGTTGACGGCGTGAAGGAATTTGGACACAATGGCGCTCCTTCGACGCAGGTCGAACGGAATCTGCGGGAATAGCTCAGTTGGTAGAGCGCAACCTTGCCAAGGTTGAGGTCGCGAGTTCGAGTCTCGTTTCCCGCTCCAGAATCTACAGGGCCCCGGTAGGGGCCTTGTTTTTCTCCCGCCACGGCAAGGCGGGGCACGTTGGGCCACAAGGCTTTACGCGCAGTCAGAAAGGTGAAATCGCTGGTGTGTTTTCCGGATTTCCGGTAGCATGTCGGCTTACGCGGGAATAGCTCAGTTGGTAGAGCGCAACCTTGCCAAGGTTGAGGTCGCGAGTTCGAGTCTCGTTTCCCGCTCCATGTTCCGACAGGCCCCATCTTGGGGTTTTGTCTTGTCAGGGCTACGTTCCTGGCGTGAAGTACGTTGGCCTCATGGCAGAGTGGCTATGCACCGGATTGCAAATCCGTTTACAGCGGTTCGATTCCGCTTGAGGCCTCCAATTGAAAAGCCCTGACTCCGGTCAGGGCTTTTTTGTTTGGCTGCGATCGATTCCCCGCTCGCGCGATCGCCACCCGACCTGGCGGTCAGTCATGGCGGATGCGGTGGCGCTACACTCGCGTGATGAACCAGATTGATCATTTCCGCGGGGCTTTGCTCGGCCTCGCGTGCGGCGATGCCGTCGGTACCACGCTGGAATTCAAGCCCCGTGGCAGCTTCACCCCGATTACCGACATGGTGGGTGGTGGGCCGTTCCACCTGCAGCCGGGGCAATGGACTGACGATACTTCCATGGCGATGTGCCTGGCCGAGAGCCTGGCGCGCTGCGACACCTTCGACCCCCGCGATCAGATGAACCGCTACGCCAACTGGTACCGGCACGGTTACTGGAGTGCGACCGGCGAGTGCTTCGATATCGGTATGGCAACGCGAGCTGCGATCGACCGGTTCCTGCAGGACGGCCATCCGCTGGCGGGGAGTGACGACCCACGCAGTGCTGGCAATGGCTCGATCATGCGTTTGGCGCCGGTAGCATTGCGCTACGCCGGGACTCCCGATCTGCAGGCCATGGCCGAGCTGAGTTCGCGGACGACGCACGCTGCGCAGGAGTGCCTGGAGGCGTGCCGCTTGCTGGCGGTCGCGCTGGAGCGGGCGTTGGCAGGGAGCACCCGCGACGGGGTGCTGGATCTCAGCAATGTCCCCGTCAAGAGCGCGCGGCTGCAGCAGATCGCGGCGGGCGGCTACCGCGGTGCCGCGCGTGAGCAGATCCGTGGCAATGGTTATGTTGTTGACAGTCTGGAAGCAGCACTCTGGTGCTTTGATCGCCACGACACCTTTGAAGCCGTCGTACTCGAGGCGGCCAATCTTGGCGAGGACGCCGACACCACGGCCGCCATCGCGGGGCAGCTGGCGGGGGCATTCCATGGTGCGCGCGGAATCCCCGGGCGGTGGTTGCAGCGGCTGGCCCTGCGTGCCGAAATCCAGGCGCTGGCCGATGCGCTGCACGCCTTGAACCAGGGCAGCGACCGCGCTGCGTGAGTCGGGTTCCCTGCCTGTGAACTGCGCCGGCAGGATGCTCCCTGCCGCCGCCATTTCCGACGCCGCGCTGCTTCACCTGCAGCCGTTCGCCACGTCCCGATCGCCAGTCTCAGCCGGCCACGACATGGAAAGGCGCTATGGTCGAGTTCCACGTCTCAGGGAGCCGCAATGGCGAGCACGGACATCACGCGTCGTTCCAGCCACGGAGCGAAACGGAAATGAGCAAAGTCACGGCAGATGTGCGCTGGTTGACCTTTCGCTTGAAGAACGGGCAATCCATCGGGCCGGACCGGTTGAAGGATGGCTGGATCATCGCTTCGGAAACCGCCCGCTGCGGGGTGCGCCGTGAGCATATCGAGGGGTCGGGCCTGGTCTACGCCCTTTATGCGCCGGCCAATCTGGCTTCGCCGCGTCGCGCGGAAATGCGCATGCGCGAATTCCTGATGAGCTCGGGCTACACCTTCACGATGGGCACGCTGGGCGGCTGAGCTGCGCGCGGGCCGCGATTGTTCAACGCTGTGCGGCCTTCAACGCCTCGATGATCTGCGCTCCGGAGAAGCCACAATGGCCTTCGCCAACGGGCGGCAGCACCTGTGGCAGCGGACGGGCGCCGGCCCGTGCGGCCGTCTGCGGATACACTGTCTGCATGCGCGGCACGATCGTCGGGTCGTTGTTGTTGAGCTGGATCACCAGCGGTCGCCTCAACGCACCGCTCAATGCCAGCTCCCTGCGGACAGCGGCCTGCGCGGCAGGCACGGCATCGACACGTCGCACGCCGGCATTGAACGCCATGTCGTCACCGAAGCCGCTGTAAGCCACGCCTCTGTTGCCCACCGGCATGCCGCCACTGCGCGTGGCCAGTTCGTGCAGGACCAGTGCATGCAGGCTGATCGTGCCGGCCAGTGCATCAGCGGACACCTGCAGCCGCTGTGCCAGCAACGCGGCATGCGAGGGGCTGCGTTGCAGCGCACTGGAGATGCCTTGGTACAGTTCGCCCTGTGGCAGCGCAGCCGCTTCGGGTGAGAGCAGGCCCGCAGCCGGCAGGCCTTCGGCCTTGGCAAAGAAGTAATCGAAAGCGACCAGCGTGGTCAGCAGATCACTCGCGATCTGTTCGCCACTGAGATTGGCGCCGCATAGCGACACGCCACCAGCGTAGTGTTGCGGGAACCGTTCGAGGCTGGCGAGGGTCACGGCGCCGCCCATCGAAAATCCCAGCATCCAGATATGGCGCACGTGCTTGAGTTCAGCCACTGCATGTCGGCGCAGGCGTTCCATGTCGGTGATCGCATCGGCCACCGCCCAGCCCTGACTGGCATAGGCGCTCTGCGCGACGGCGTAGCCTGCAGCCAGCAATGGCGCGGTGCCGTCATTGGCAGCCATCGGCGTAGCACGTGGCATGCCTACCGGCTCGTAGCCGTGCGCCAGCATCACCAGGTCACCGTTCCAGTCGGCCGGCACGTCCAGGCGCCACGGCGCGCCCTGCAGCTCGCCGCTCAGCGTGCGTGCCGCCGTTGGCGCTGACGCCAGCAAGGTCGTCGAAGGCAGCAGCAGGCCGAGGGCGAGGGCGCATCGAAGCAGGGCGGGCATCGGGGTCATTCCATGCGGGAATGACCCCGAGCATAGATGCCAGCGAAATGTTGCGCGCGCTGCACTGCCGCAGGAAGGGCGGGCTGGGGGGCGCCCGCTCCCAGAGTTGATCACGTCCGCTAAGGGGGTGATTCCGATACGATGTGTCGCCTTGATCTCTTTCTACTTTACCCAGGGTCCCGTCATGGTCGACCGTCTCGCCATTCTGCTTGAACGCTTTGCGGTCACTGCCTCGGTGTTCCATGCCGGTGCGCTGTGCGGTATCAACATGCTGGAGGGGGAGAATGAGGCCGGGCAGCTGCACCTGGTGCGGCGCGGTCCGTTGCAGGTCAGCCACGGCCGGCAGACCGTGCAGGTCGAGGTCCCCAGCCTGCTGCTGTACCCGCGACCGATGCCGCATCGCTTCAGCACTGATCCGCAGCACGGCGCCGACATGGCCTGCGCCAACCTGCATTTCGAGGGCGGTCGGCTCAACCCGATCAGCGCCGCGTTGCCCGATTTCATCTGCATGCCGCTGGCGGATCTCCATGGCGGCAACGCAGCGCTGGAACTGCTGTTCGAGGAGGCCTTCGAGCAGCGCTGCGGACGTGCGGTGATGGTCAACCGGTTGTTCGAGGTAGTGATGATCCAGGTGCTGCGCCAACTGATGGAAGGGGGCGGGATGCGTGGTGGCCTGTTTGCCGGGCTGGGTCATCCACGGCTGCGGCTGGCACTGGTAGCAATGCATGAGGCGCCCGCACAGTCCTGGACCCTGGAAGACCTGGCCGAGGTTGCCGGCATGTCACGCAGCGTGTTTGCTGCCAGTTTCCGCGAGGCGATGGGTACCACGCCCGGGCAGTACCTGCAGGGTTGGCGGGTGGGCCTGGCGCAGCAGGCACTGCGTCAGGGGCGCCCGCTGAAACGGATTGCCGACGACGTGGGTTATGGCAGCGAAGCCGCGCTGTCGCGCGCGTTCAAGGCGCATACCGGGCTGTCGCCGCGGGAATGGCGCGGGCAGACCCGGGCCAGCGCGGCCTGAGCGCTCAGCCCAGCAGCAGCCGGGCCAGCTTCATGCCGCCGAACAGGCCGGCCAGGCCCAGTGCCACCGAGCCGCCGGCATACAGGGCCGCCAGCCCATGCTGGCCGCGCTGCAGCAGCAGGCCGATCTCCAGTGCATAGGTGGAAAACGTGGTGTAGCCGCCGAGGATGCCGGTGGCCAGCAACAATCGCAGCTGTGGCGAGGCGCCATTGCGCATCGCGAAGACCTCGACCACGACGCCCATCAGGAGCGCGCCGCTGATGTTGATCAGGAAGGTCGACCAGGGCCAGGGACTGCCGGCCACTACCCGCGCGCCGAGCAGATTGCAGGCGTGGCGCAGGCAGGCACCGATGCCGCCTCCGATGAAGACCAGGAAATAGCCGTTCAGTGCGTGCATGGGGTGCCTCGAATACGGGTTCGCAGGGTCAATGGCGAACGCCGAGGGCAGGCACGACCCGCCGTCGACGAACACCGGGTTCGTCATGGCAGGAGCCATCAGCCTTCTCAGGCGGTTATCGGGGGAGCCCCATCCCCATCGAGGCCCATGCTACCAGCGGCGGTGCATTTACGTCATCGAGGTCGTCAGAACCCGGGCAACCTTGCTGCGGCTGAAGCCGTCCATCAGCAGTTCAAACGCGAGCAGATCCAAGGCCGCGTGGCGCCGGTGGTCGATCTCCAGACCGTTCTCGGCCACCAGATGGCTGACCAGCTCGTAGGCGTCCTGCCAGACATCCAGGTGGGCCTGGCTGGGGATGTAGGCATTGCCAGGCTCACCGACGCCAAGCCCGCTGACCCCGTACAGCAGCTCGCGTGCGTCCAGCTTGGCCGCATCGGCGATGCGGAACAGCTGTTCGGCCTTTACGTGCGAGGCGCTCACGTGGTCGTTGAGCCAGTTGCTGATGGTTGCTGTCGTTGATTTGGCGGCGCGTGCCAGATCGGCCGGGCGTGGGTGCCCGGCTTTCTTCATGGCTGCCGCGAGTCGTTGGCCGAGAGTATTCATCTATGCAAGCCAGCTTAACGCGTGGATTGCGAAGAAGCCTTGTCGCAAGAATCAGTCTGGTTAACAGAAGGACCGACCGTGACCGAATTCTGGAGCAAGCGGCAGGTACGAACCCGGCTGGGATTCCGCACCGACGCGGAACTGGCGCGCTTCTTTGGCATCAGCCGTTCCGCAGTGTCGCAATGGCCGAGGGACTTTCCCATTCCTCCATTGCGGCAGTACATCCTCCATCAGCGCTACCCGAACCTTTTTCCGACAACTGAAGCGCGGGCAGACGAATCCATCTGATTTGCGCCGCCTTTTGTCGCATCCAGCCTGCTTAACCCGATGCGCTAAGTACACTTAGCAAAATAGGCAAGTTCAATCGATCCCAAGCTGATAATCAGTGCCGCCTACTGCGGACGTCGTGCTGTGCTTCCTGACGCCTGTCGGCTTCGCCCCATCCGGCACCCCCAGGGCCCCGTATGTAGTTTCGTGAACGATTAATAATTTCAATCACGAAAGTCGCTGCATGTAATTGACCTGTCGTGAAATCTGTGACTAATTGGAGTCAACCAGTCGTGAAGCCTGGGAGTCTTTCAGTAGCACGCAAGTGAGTCGGTAGACCGTCAACGATGCAGGACAAGTCCAACGGAGGTCGTATGGAATACGGCATGAATGGCTTGGCTGAACGGGTACGCCGCGAACTGGAAGCCAGTTATCACAAACACGGATGCGGTCCGGCGTTCTGGGATACCTACCAGCAGGTGCTGGATCGCCTGGTCCCACAGGGGACCGAGCGTACCGAAGTCACCAACGAGATGGCGCTGATCATCGAACAGTTGGGCATCGTCCGGCGCGCCCAGCTTGTGCCGCCGCACGCCAACACGTCGCGTTGATTCACATCAGGCGCCAGGCGCCGCAGGCAAGCAGCGCGAGCAACAAGGACAGCAGGGCCAACGTCCGGGGGCGCCACAGGCGCTTCGGTTGTCCGGCCATCGCCTGCGGACTGCAGTAGCGCACCAGCCCAGGACCGAAACCGGCCCGGAGCTGTTGTTGTGCGCAGGCCTCCAGGCAGGCGCCACAGGCCAGGCAATCGGCCTGCGGTCCCTGGCGGATGTCCAGTTGCATCGGGCAGGCACGAACGCAGGCTGCGCAATCGGTGCAGTCACCCAGGCGGTCGGCGCTGAAGGTCGGCATCGGTCCTGCCAGCAGCGGATGCGCAGCGCGGAATGCGTAGTCCTGCGCAGTGGTCGGGTCGAGCAGGCCGCGGCCACGGCCCAGCACCCCGCCGAGACCGGACGGGCGTGGCCCGCGCGGCTCACCGCGGCGGGCGTCGTACAGCATGCGCGGCGTATGCGGATCGGTCAGCAGCGGCTGCATGCGTGCGAACGGGCACAGCGAACGGCACACCTGCTCACGCAGGAAACCGGCGTTTCCCCAGGTGGCGGCGGCGTAGAACAGCACCCAGAACGTTTCCCACCCGCTCCAGCCAGCGCTTGGCGCGGCGGCCAGCAATCCGCTGATCGGGCTGAACAGGCCGACGAAGGTGATGCCGGTCCACACTGACAGCAGGCCCCAGGCCAGCTGGGTGGCTGGGCCCGCCGCAGGTGCGGGCAGTACCCGCGCCGCGCTGCGGGCGATCCAGTCGAAGGCACGGCGCCACAGCGTCTGCGGGCAGGCGTGGCCGCACCAGATGCGCCCGGCGAGGTGGGTCAGCAGCGCGAGGCTTACTACCAGTACCGCCAGCAGGCCGATCAGCGCGCCGACGTCGCCGGGCCACAAGGTCCAGCCAAACAGGTCGAATCGCCGCGCGCTGATGTCCAGCAGCAGCGCCTGGCGTCCTTCCCAGCGCAGCCACGGCAGTGCGTAGAACACCACCAGCAGGGCAGCGCTGAGCGTGCCGCGCCAATGCCAGGGACGGGGTACCCGGGTGCAGGACGTGCTCATCCCAGCGGCAGCTCCTCGTCGTCATCGCCCGGCAGGGGCCGCTGCAGGTACCAGGTGACCGCGCTGGACAGTGCAGTGACCGACCAGAACATGAAGAATCCTGCCGTATAGCCCAGTTCGCGGCTGATGGCCGTGCCCGGGAAACTGATGGCCTGCAGGCGCAATGGATCGACGAAGGCGAAGAACACCACGCTGGCAACGCCGGCGGCGATGAAGCTGGGCCAGAGGATCGCGCCCCAGTGCTGGATCAGCCGCTGGCGGCGGTTGGGAAAAGGTCTGTTCATGCTGTCCCCGATCGAAAAGTGGGCGGCGCGTATACTTCGCCAGGATCGGCGCCGTATCCGCAGGGCATGCTTCCTGCAAGCGTGCCAGCCTAGGCGCAGCGGATTGCGCCGACATTGATCTGGATCAACGGCGCTGCCGCCTGGGTGCGGCAGCCTGCCTGCAAGCTTTGGATGCCCCGATGAACGCAACACAGCCGCCTGTCCTCCCCGTCGCCTCGCCCGGGTTGTGCACCGAGCAGGAAGTGACCCGACTGGTCCACGATTTCTATGCCCGCGTGCGAGCGGAAGAGCGGCTGGGACCGGTGTTCGAGGCGCACGTGCACGACTGGCCCGGGCACCTGGCGCAGCTGGTCGACTTCTGGTCGGCGATGCTGCGTGGCACTCGCCGCTTCAAGGGCTCGCCGATGTCCAAGCACATGGCCATCGAGCTGGACAAGGACCTGTTCGATCGCTGGCTGGTGCTGTTCCGGGCCACCACTGCCGAGTGCGGTAACCCGCCGATGCAGGAACTGGCCAACGACGTGGCTGCGCGGATCGGTGACACCTTCTGGAAGCGCTACCAGATGCTGCGCTGGCCGCAGGTCGGCCTGCCGGTACTGGGGATCGCCGGCAAGCATTGATCTGGGTCAAGGCGGCATAGGCCGCCTGGCGCGATGCTGGGGGCATGGACACGTTCTCTCCCGCTGCCGGTGGCCTGGCCTGGACCTTCGACCCCGATCTGCTGCGCCGGCACGACCGGCCCGGGCCGCGCTACACCTCGTATCCGACCGCGCCCCATTTCCACGATGGCTTCGGCGCGCCGGCGCTGCGCCAGGCGATCGCCGACAGCAACCAGCTGGCCCGCGCGCTGTCGCTGTACGTGCATGTGCCGTTCTGTTCCAGCCCCTGCTTCTACTGTGGCTGCAACCGGGTGATCACCCGCGACCGCGGACGTGGCCACAGCTATGTGTCGCGCGTGCTGGCCGAGGCCGACCTGCTGGCGCCGCAGTTCGAGGACGGCCGTGAGGTCATCCAGCTGCATCTGGGCGGTGGCACGCCGAATTTCCTCGAGGCCGAGGCGATGACCACGCTGGTGGAAGGGCTGCGCCGGCGCTTCGATTTCAGCGATTCACCGCAGCGCGATTTCTCGATCGAACTCGATCCTCGCTTCATCGACACCCGCGACGTCGCCATGCTGGCGCGCCTGGGATTCAACCGGGCCAGCCTGGGCGTGCAGGATTTCGACCCGCAGGTGCAGGAATCGATCAACCGCATCCAGGGCGTGCAGCAGACACTGGACATCCTGAGCGCCTGCCGCGACAGCGGCATGCGTTCGGTCAACGTCGACCTGATCTACGGCCTGCCCGGGCAGAGCCTGGAGGGGTTCGGCCGCACCCTCGATAGGGTGCTGGCGCTGCGTCCGGACCGCCTGGCGGTGTACGGATACGCGCATCTGCCGCATCTGTTCCGTGCGCAGAAGCAGATCGACGAAAGCCGCTTGCCTTCGCCGGAGGACAAACTGGCGCTGCTGGGTCTGGCGGTGGAGACGCTCTCTGCGGCCGGCTACCAGTACATCGGCATGGATCACTTCGCATTGCCGGAAGAAGATCTGTCGCGCGCACAACGCGCCGGGCAGCTGCATCGCAATTTCATGGGCTATACCACCCACGCCGATACCGATCTGCTCGGCCTGGGCGTGAGTGCGATCAGCCACATCGGTGCCACCTACAGCCAGAATCCGCGCGACCTGCCGTCATGGGAGGATGCCGTGGACCAGGGGCAGCTGCCGGTGTGGCGCGGCGTGGCGCTGAGCGCTGACGACCAGCTGCGTGCGGAACTGATCCAGCAGTTGATGTGCCAGGGCGAGGTCGATGGCGTGCAGCTGGGTCAGCGCCACGGCGTGGATTTCGAACAATACTTTGCCGAGGACCTGCATTCGGTACAGCGGCTGCAGGAAGACGGGCTGGCCGAATACCGCGATGGTGTGGTGCGTTCCAGCGAACCGGGGCGACCGCTGCTGCGGTTGCTGGCGATGTGCTTCGATCCGTACCTGCGTGCCACTCACGAGCAACCGCGTTACTCGCGGGCGATCTGAGTGTGGGTTGCGCGGCGTGCGTATGGTGCCCGGAGCCGGAATCGAACCGGCATGGGGTTGCCCCCGGCGGATTTTAAGTCCGATGCGTCTACCAGTTTCGCCATCCGGGCCAGCAGCGCGGCGCCGATTGTAGCCCACCTGCGGTGCCTCGGCCTGTTTGCATCACGGCGGTCGCGTGCTTAACTGCCGATCGTATTCATGTCATAGTCCCTGCCATCGTTCCCAGGGGGGGAGCCATCTGATGTCGCTGCACGCGATTGCCTATGCCAGCGAGGCCCGCGCCGATCTGCAGACAACCGATCTTGACCGCCTGCTGGCCGATGCCACGGCATTCAATCGTGTAGCTGGAGTCACCGGCGTCCTGATGTTCGATGGCAGCCGTTTCCTGCAGTATCTCGAAGGCCCGCAGGACGGTATCGATTCGGTGTTCCAGCGCATCCTCAACGCGCGCAGCCATGGGCAGCTGCACGTACTGTGCCGCGCTCCGGTGGTGCAGCGGGCATTTCCGCGCTGGTCGATGGGTACGCGGCGCATCGAGCCAGAACCACTGGCGCAGATCGTCGACGCCGCTTGGCCCGGCTTCCTGCTTGGCAGCGGTGGATTTGAACGCCTGCTGCAGGCCTGGACCGGTGCCGACGGTGAGCTGGAACCGGCGGCGGTGGCGTTGGGGTCCTGAGCCCGCCTTGGCGGCAGGGCGCCGGGGCCGGTAGGCTGTAGCCTTTCTGGCGCAGGTTTTCCGGAGTGGTGCAGCAGATGAGTGTGTTGGCCGAAGCCATGGCAGCGTATGTGCGATTGCATCGATTGCATGGGATGTGCCGATGAGTGTGCCGGTTGCGGCGGCCAGTGACCCTCGGTTTGCGGTGGTCGGCCTGGGCTATGTCGGCCTGCCGTTGGCGGTGGCGTTTGGCCGGCAGTGGCCGACGTTGGGCTTCGATATCGACGCCGGTCGCATCGCCGAGCTGCGCAGCGGCCAGGACCACACACTGGAAATGGAAGCCGACGAGCTGGCCAGTGCGCACCTGTTGCAGTACGGCAGCGATCCGGCACTGCTTGATGCCTGCAATGTCTACATCGTCACCGTGCCGACCCCGATCGATGCCTACGAACAGCCCGATCTGGAGCCGTTGCGTTCGGCCACGCGCCTGATTGCCAGCCATCTCCGCGCCGGAGATCTGGTGATCTACGAGTCCACGGTCTACCCCGGAACCACCGAGGAAGTGTGCGTGCCGCTGCTGGAACAAGGGTCCGGCCTGCGCTTCAACGAAGACTTCTACTGCGGCTACAGCCCCGAACGGGTCAGCCCCGGTGACCGCCAGCGGCGCCTTGCCGACATCCGCAAGATCACCTCCGGATCGACCCCGGAGGTCGCTGCGGTGATTGATGGTCTGTACCAGCGCATCATTGCCGCCGGTACGTTCCCGGCCCCTTCGATGCGCGTGGCTGAAGCGGCCAAGGTGGTCGAGAACATCCAGCGTGACGTCAACATCGCGCTGGTCAACGAGCTGGCCCTGATCTTCGACCGGCTCGGCATCGACACCCAGGACGTGCTGGATGCCGCCGGCAGCAAGTGGAACTTCCTGCCGTTCCGCCCGGGCCTGGTCGGTGGTCACTGCATCGGCGTCGATCCGTACTACCTGCTGCACAAGTCCGAGAGCGTGGGTTACCACCCGGACCTGATCCACACCGCGCGACAGGTCAATAACCGCGTCGGCGAGCACGTAGCGGCTCGGGTGCTGGCGATGCTGGCCGAGCGTGGCCGTGCGCCGGCGGATGCACGCATCCTGGTCCTGGGCGTGACCTTCAAGGAGGATTGCCCGGACCTGCGCAACAGTCGCGCGTTGGAACTGGCACAGCGCTTGCGCGATGCCGGTGCGAGGGTCGAGGTAAGCGACCCGTGGGTCGGCCCGGCGGCATTGACCGGCGAGGGCCTGGACTGGCTGGCCGAGCCCGGGGCAGGGCGCTATGACGCGGTGGTGCTGGCGGTGGCCCACGCCCGTTTCAAGGCGATGGATGAATCCGCAATCCGCGCGCTGCTGGCGCCCGGTGGCCTGGTCTACGACGTGAAATCGGCCTGGCCGCGCAACGTGGTTGACGATCGTTTGTAAGCCCCGGCTGCGAACGGCGCGGTAGACTCGGGGGCAGTTGCAACCGAGGAACGCCATGCACCGGTATATCGTCTACCTGCTCGCCATCCTGATGTTCCCGATATGCCTGTGGCTGGCCACGATCTGGCCAGCGTGGTACTGGGGCGTCGGCCTGACTGCCGCGATGGTGGCGCTGGGGACCTGGGACCTGCTGCAGAAACGCAGCACGTTGCGCCGCAATTATCCGGTGATGGCGCACTTCCGTTACGGGCTGGAGTCGATCGGTCCGGAGATCCGCCAGTACTTCGTGCAGAGCGACCTGGAAGACGTGCCGTTCTCGCGCCAGCAGCGCGCGCTGATCTACCAGCGCGCAAAGAACGAGATGGACACGGTGCCGTTCGGCACCCTGCGCAGCACTTATGCGGTGGACTACGAGTGGATCAACCATTCGCTGGCACCGACGACGATTGCCAAGCATGACTTCCGCGTCCTGATCGGCCCGAACTGCGCCAAGCCTTATTCGGCCAGCGTGTTCAACATCTCGGCGATGAGCTTTGGCTCGCTGTCAGCCAATGCGATCCGCGCACTGAACGAAGGCGCGCGCCGCGGTGGCTTCTACCACGACACCGGCGAAGGATCGATTTCGCCCTACCACCGCGAAATGGGCGGCGACCTGGTGTGGGAGATCGGCTCGGGGTACTTCGGTTGCCGTGACGAGAAAGGTGGTTTCAGCGAGGAGCGCTTCGTTGCCAACGCTACCCACGATCAGGTCAAGATGATCGAGATCAAGCTGTCGCAGGGGGCCAAGCCGGGCCACGGCGGTGTGCTGCCGGCACCAAAAGTGACCGCCGAGATCTCGGTGACCCGTGGCGTGCCGATGGGCGTTGACTGCGTGTCGCCGTCGCGCCATTCGGCGTTCTCCACGCCGGTTGAACTGTTGCAGTTCGTGGCCCGCCTGCGCGAACTGTCCGGTGGCAAGCCGGTCGGTTTCAAGTTGGCCATCGGCCACCCGTGGGAATGGTTCGGCATCGCCAAGGCGATGCAGGAAACCGGCCTGTTGCCGGACTTCATCGTGGTGGATGGCGCCGAAGGCGGCACCGGCGCGGCACCGGCCGAGTTCGTCGATCATGTCGGCGTGCCGATGCATGAGGCACTGCTGCTGGTGCACAACACCCTGGTCGGCCTCGACCTGCGTGAGCGCATCCGCATCGGCGCGGCCGGCAAGATCACCAGTGCGTTCGACATCGCACGGACCATCGCGTTGGGGGCCGACTGGTGCAATGCCGGCCGAGGCTTCATGTTCGCGCTGGGCTGCATCCAGTCGCTGAGCTGCCATACCGACAAGTGTCCGACCGGGATCGCTACCCAGGATCCCGCGCGCTGGAAGCATCTGGATGCACCGGACAAGGCTGCTCGTGTCTACAGCTACCACGAGCACACGCTGCATGCCTTGAAGGAACTGCTGTGTGCCGCTGGCCTCAATGATCCGGCCGAGCTGGGGCCGGAACACATCCTGCGCCGTGTCTCGCCGGTGGAGATCCGTTCGCTGGCCTCGTTGTACCGCTACCTGGAGCCAGGCGAACTGCTGCACAAGGTGCCCGACCATGCGGTGTTCCATGCGTTCTGGGCCGATGCGCGCAGCGACTCGTTCCAGCCACCGCCGAAGATCCAGGCGCTGCGCGCCAGCAAGTCGCGATAACGTGATGTTGTAGAGCCGAGCCCATGCTCGGCTGATCTTCGTTCCAACATCGCGATGCGTGATCGAGAAGCAGCCGAGCATAGGCTCGGCTCTACAAGGAGATGTAATGCAGTTCAGGACCGGCACCATGGATGACGTGGCCATGTTGTGGGCGCTGGGGCGCC
>NZ_JAPTFO010000059.1:0-27935 GCF_030985515.1 Stenotrophomonas sp. Sm10 | reverse complement strand
GGCGGGGGGGGGGGGCGGGCGGGCGCCCGCCACTACCGGTGATCGGTCTATTTCGCGATCAGCGCATGGCGTCGGCTGTACAGCAGGTACAGCACCAGGCCGGCCACGTTCCACAACAGGAAGTACAGCTGGGTGGTGTGCGGCAGGCTGATGAACAGGTAGATGCAACCCAGCGCGGCCAGCGGGCCAACCACGAAGGCCAGCGGCGTGCGGAACGTGCGCGCGCGGTCCGGCTCGCGCAGCCGCAGCACCACCAGGCAGATGCCTACCGCAGTGAACGCGGCCAGGGTACCGGCGTTGGCCAGTGCGGCAATCTCGTCCAGGCGCGCCACGCCGGCCAGCGCGGAAACCACGACCGCAGTGAACAGCGTGGTTGCCACCGGCGTGCCGGTACGTGCGTTCACCTTGGACAGGCGACGCGGCAGCAGGCCGTCGCGGCTCATCACGAAGAAGATGCGGCTCTGGCCGTACAGGAAGGCCAGCAGCACGGTCGGCAGGGCGATGATCGCGATCACGCCGATCACCATCGCCGCGGTCGGATGGCCCAGCTGGCGCATGATCAGCGCCAGCGGCTCGGCGCTGTGGCCGAACACCGCGTAGCTCATCGCACCCACGGCGGCCAGCGCCACCAGCACGTAGACGATGGTGCAGCCGATCATCGAACCGATGATGCCGATCGACAGGTCGCGGCCCGGGTTCTTGGTTTCCTCGGCGGCGGTGGAGATCGCATCGAAGCCGTAGAAGGCGAAGAAGATGATCGCCGCTGCCGCCATCACGCCGTGCTCGACGCCGTCGGGGCCCATCGACTTGGCGAAGCCGTACGGCATGAACGGCTGCAGGTTGGCGCTGTCGAACGCGGGCAGGGCCACGGCCACGAAGATGGCCAGCGCGATCAGCTTGAACACCACCAGGATGGCGTTGAGTGTGGCGCTTTCCTTGGTGCCGGCCATCAGCATGCCGGCCACCAGCCAGGTGATGATGATCGCCGGCAGGTTGATCATGCCGCCTTCCACGTGCGGGCCGGCCGCCAGCCAGGCCGGCAGGTGCACGTTCCAGCCGAACTGGGTGTGGACCCATTCGAGGAAGCCGACGAAGTAGCCGGACCAGCCCACCGCCACCGTACTCACCACCAGCGAGTACTCCAGGATCAGGCTCCAGCCCACCACCCAAGCGAACACCTCGCCCAGCGCACTGTAGCTGTAGGTGTAGGCACTGCCGGCGGCGGGCATCATCGTCGACAGCTCGGCGTAGGACAGCGCCGCGCAGGCACAGACCGCACCGGCGATGGCGAAGGAGATCAGCACGGCCGGGCCAGCCAGGTTGGCACCGACGCCGATCAGCGTGTAGATGCCGGTACCGACGATGGCGCCGATGCCCAGCGCGATCAGGTGCGGCCAGCTGAGCGTCGGGATCAGGCGCCTGCCGGCTTCGTGGACGGTGACGGAATCTAGGGACTTGCGCCGGAACAGGGACATGCAGGCCTCGGAAGGGGTGACTTAGAACGACAAGTTCCCGAGTGTGACCGAACGCAGCGCAGCATTACCACTGACGGGGGTCATGATTGCCGGCGCGCGCGCTGCACCGCGACCAGACTGCCGGAATCGGCATAAAGCAGGCCGGGGCGCCAGAGGCGGTGCCGGCGAACAGCAGGGCCAGGCCGAGCAGCGGCAGCCGCCCGTTCATCCATTCAACCCCAGCCGGATGCCGAACCCCACCAGGAACAGGCCGGTCACGCGGCGCAGCGCATCGCTGATTCGCGGGTGCTGGATCAACCGGCGGCGGGCCAGGTTGCCCGCGCCGATCAGCATCGAGCAGTAGGCGATGCTGACCACCAGGATGATGCCGGCCAGGGCCGCGAAGGTCGCGATGCCCTGGTGCGCCTTCGGATCGATGAACAGCGGCAGGAAGGCCATGTAGAACAGGATCGCCTTCGGGTTGAGCAGGCTGACCAGGATCGCCTGCTGGAAGTAGCGGCCCGGCTGCATGCGGATCGGACCAGCATCACCGCCCTCGTGCTTGGGCGTGCGGAGCAGGCTGATGCCCACCCACACCAGGTAGGCCGCACCCAGGTACTGCACGGCGTGGAACACCAGCGGGTTGGCCTTGAGCAGTGCGGCCACGCCGGCCAGCGCCAGCCACATCAGGATCTGGTCGCCGACCAGCAGGCCGGCCAATGCGGTGTAGCCGCCACGCACGCCGCCACGGCCGGTGGCGGTCAGCAGGGTGAAGGTGCCGGGGCCGGGCAGGGCGAGAAACACCAGCACGGCGACCAGAAACGTCCACAGGTCCTGGATGCCCATCCACGGCATGGCGGTGTTCTCTCTTACGCGGGGCCGCCATTGTCGGCCAGCACCACGGCGGAGGACAGGGGGCCGGTGGGGCCAACCGGCATGCCAGACAGCAGCGGTTGCAGGTGCTGGCGCAGCTGCGCGTGCAGCTGCCGCACCGCGGGTGAGAACTGCTTGCGGTGCGGGCACACCAGCTGCAACGGGATGTCGCTGCCGACACCGCCCAGCAGCAGCTGCAGGCGCCCGGCCAGCACGTCCTCGCGCAGGTCCAGCCAGGACTTGTAGGTGATGCCTTCGCCGGCCACGGCCCAGCGCCTTACAACATCGGCGTCGTCGCAGACCAGGGGGCCGCGCACGGCAACCACGGTACGACGCCCATCGACGTCGAAAGACCAGCGATCGTAGGCACGACCGCTGAGCTGGTAGACCAGGCAATCGTGCTCACGCAGTTCGTCCAGGCGCACCGGCGTGCCCCGTCGCTGCAGGTAATCGGGCGAGGCCGCCAGTACGCGCCGATTGCCTTCCAGCAGGGGCAGGGCGACGTAGTTGGCGCCGTCGAAGTGGCCGATGCGGATGGCCACGTCGACCGGGTCGCGGAACACATCGGCCACTTCATCGGACAGGCGCAGGTGCAGGCGCAGCCGGGGATGGGCCGCGCGGAACGCGCTCAGCCAGGGCAGCAGCAGGTTGCGGCCCAAGTCCGACGGCGCCGACAGCTGCAGGGTGCCGTGCAGTTCGGCGTCCTCGGCCTGCACGCGCGCCTGGCCCTCGCGCAGGGTGGCCAGCACGTCCTGTGCGTAGGGCAGGTACAGCGCGCCCTCGCCGGTCAGGCGCAGGCTGCGGGTGGTGCGCACGAACAGGCGCAGGTCCAGCTCGCGTTCCAGCCGCGCCACCGCCGCGGCGACCTGCCCCGGCAGCAGGTCGGCCTCGCGGGCCGCTTGCGAAAAGCTGCCCAGCGCAGCAGTGCGGACGAACAGCTGCAGATCGTCGAAACGGATCATCTTCATCGCCAGAGTGAAAGTGCTGCCCGATTCTGCGCCTTTCCGAGGGACCGCGCGCGGCGCAACCTGTCGCCTCCTCCCCCACTGGACCGCTGCCATGCGCGCCATTGCCTACACCCAAGCCGGCCTGCCGATCGATGATCCCCAGGCCCTGATCGACCTCGAACTGGAGTTGCCGCAGCCCGGCCCGCGCGACCTGCGCGTGGCGGTGCGCGCAGTGGCGGTGAACCCCGTCGACACCAAGGTCCGCCGAGGCGTCGCCACCGACGGCCCGCGCGTGCTGGGTTGGGATGCGGTCGGCATCGTCGATGCGGTGGGCAGCGAGGTGAGCCTGTTCCAGCCCGGCGATGCGGTCTACTACGCTGGCGTCATCGATCGCCCGGGCAGCAATGCCCAGTACCAGTTGGTGGACGAACGCAGCGTCGGCCGCAAGCCGGCCAGCCTCGATGACGCCGCTGCCGCCGCACTGCCGCTGACCGCGATCACCGCCTGGGAGCTGCTGTTCGACCGCCTGCGCATTCCCGAGGACGGGGGCGAAGGCCAGACCCTGCTGGTGATCGGCGCTGCCGGTGGTGTCGGCTCGATCCTGGTGCAGTTGGCGCGGAAGCTCACCAGGCTGACCGTGATCGGCACCGCCTCGCGCCCGGAGACCCAGGACTGGGTGTATGCGATGGGCGCCCACCATGTGATCGACCACCGCCTGCCACTGGCCGAGGGCCTGGCGCGGCTGGGCATCAGCGAGGTGCAGCACGTGGCCAGCCTGACCCATTCCGACCAGCACTACGCGCAGATCGTGGAGCTGCTGGCGCCGCAAGGGCAGTTCGGCCTGATCGATGACCCGGGCCAGGTGGATGTGATGGCGCTCAAGCGCAAGGCGTTGTCACTGCACTGGGAATCGATGTTCACCCGCCCGCTGTACCGGACGGTGGACATGCAGCGCCAGCACGACCTGTTGAACCGGGTGGCCGAGCTGATCGATGCCGGCGTGCTGCAGACCACGCTGGGCGAGCACTTCGGGCGCATCGACGCGGCCAACCTGCGCCGTGCCCATGCGCTGCTGGAGAGCCATCGCGCCAAGGGCAAGATCGTGCTGGAAGGCTGGTAAGGCTCCTGTAGAGCCGAGCCCACGCTCGGCTGCCGTTCGCGCGTGGGCGTCAGCCGAGCATAGGCTCGGCTCTACGGAGCTTCATCCACACATGGCGTGGATCAGCCGTGTCGACCAGGGTCGACACCTACCAACAGCTGCGGGAGCCACCGCTCACGCCACGCCGTTGTCGACGTGTTCGGCGAAACCGGGCTGCTCTCGCAGGCGCTCGAACCATGCGACGAGGTGGGGCAGCGCGGGCTTGCTGCCCGGCGTGCTGCGCCAGCGTTGGGTCGACAGCCCCAGCACGATATCTGCAAGGGTGAAGGTGCTGCCCGCCACATAGGCATCGGTGGCGGCCAGCTGGGCTTCAAGCACACCCATCAGCCGGTTCCACTGCGCCAGGCTGGCCTCGGCGCGGGCATCGTCCGGATAGTCCGGATGCTGGCGCACGCGCGCCATGAACACGTGGCGCCAGGCACTGTTGAGATCGCTGGCCTGCCAGTCCATCCACTGCTCTACCCGCGCACGGGCCTGCGCCGCACGTGGCAGCAGATCCTCGCGTCCGGCGCGCGCGGCAAGGTAGCGGCAGATGCTGTTGGATTCCCACAGTACGAAGTCGCCATCGCGCAGCACCGGCACCTGCCGGTTGGGGTTCAGCGTGGCCAGCAGGTCCGGCGGGGGGGCCGGTTCGTGGTGCAGGGGCAAGTCCAGACCGGCGCACAGCCATAGCACCTTGCGCACATTGATGGAGGTGGGCTTTCCGTACAGAGCGAGCATGGTCCTGACGCAGCAGCTGAGACTCGGCCAGCCTACACTTGCCCCATGCAAACCGAATACCTGCTCATTGCCGGCCTTCTATTGGCCGTGCTCATCCTGCAACTGGTCGCCCTGCTGCGCCGTCCGCCGCATGACCGCCTGGAACAGGCCGTGCGCGAGGAGGCCCGCGCCGGGCGCAGCGAACTGCGCGAACAGCTCGATGGCTTCGCCCGCGCGCTGACCGATCTGTCCACCCGCACCGACCAGCGCCTGGACCTGCTGCGCGAAGCGCTGGGCGAAGATGCCCGCAAAGCCCGCGCTGAAGTGGCCGACAGCCAGCAGCGCGGCGCAGCGTTGATGGGGCAGCGGCTGCAGGAACTGCGCGGCCAGCTGGAGACCTTCGGCCAGCAGCAGGAGGCACGCATCCATGCGTTTGGCCAGCAGCTGCAGGAGCTCACTGCGCGTACCGATACCCAGCTCGGGGCGCTGCGCCAGACCCTGGTGGACGATGCACGCAAGGGCCGCGAGGAGGGCGCGCAGTCGCAGCAGCGCCTGACCGACAGTCTGGGCCTGCGCCTGCAGGAACTGACCCAGCGCAACGAGCAGCGCATCGCCGAGATGCGTGCCACGCTGGAGGAACAGCTGCGCGCGCTGCAGAACGACAACGCCCAGAAGCTGGAGCAGATGCGCCACACCGTGGACGAGAAGCTGCAGTCGACGCTGGAAACGCGGCTGGGCAACTCCTTCAAGCTGGTCTCCGAGCGCCTGGAACAGGTGCAGCGTGGCCTCGGCGAGATGCAGCAGCTGGCCACCGGCGTGGGCGACCTCAAGCGCGTGCTGACCAACGTCAAGAACCGCGGCAGCTGGGGCGAAGTGCAACTGGAGAACATCCTCGAGCAGACACTCACCCAGGAGCAGTACGCGCGTGCGGTGAGGGTGCGCCCGGATAGTGGCGAGATGGTCGATATCGCCGTGCGCCTGCCGGGCCGCAGCAGCGACGACACGCCGGTGTGGCTGCCGATCGACTCCAAGTTCCCGCGCGAGGATTACGAGCGCCTGCTGGACGCACAGGAACAGGGCGATGCCGAGGGCGTGCGCCTGCAGGGCATCCAGCTGGAGCGCGCGGTGCGCGTGCAGGCCAAGTCGATCTGCGACAAGTACATCGTGCCACCGCACACCACGGACTTCGCGGTGATGTTCCTGCCCACCGAAGGCCTGTATGCCGAGGTGATCCGGCGCCCGGGCCTGGTCGACCTGCTGCAGCGCGAGCACCGTGTGGTGGTGGCCGGACCGACCACGGTCACCGCGTTGCTCAACAGCCTGCAGATGGGCTTCCGCACCCTGGCCATTGAAAAGCGATCCAGCGAAGTGTGGGGCCTGCTGGGTGCGGTCAAGAGCGAGTTCGGGAAGTTCGCCGGCATCCTGGAAAAGGCCGAGAAGCAGATCACTACCGTTGGCCGCAGCATCGGGGAGGCCAGCCGCAAGACCCGTACCATCGAACGCCGCCTGCGTGGCGTGGAGTCGCTGGCGTCCGAACAGGCGCAGTCGCTGCTCGGCGACCTGGCCGAGGGTGATGCGGTGGCCGAGGAGGAAGGCAGTGACGGCGAGGGCGACGAGGCCTGAGCCACACTGACACGCCGCCTGCATCGCCGATGGGTATGCTGGCGGCCTGTCCGCTTCGACCAGGTACCGCCATGCGCCTGCCCCGCTTCACCAGCCTTGTCCTGACCGCGCTGCTCGCCGCCTGCAGCAGCACGCCAACGACCGTGGACACGACCACGCAGGCCGCCTCCAGCACCCCCGAAGCGGACGAGGCGTACCGCGAAGCGCGCGACGTGGACTGCCAGGCCGCCGGTGGCACCCTGCAGCGGCTCGGCCGGCTGCAGCGCGAGCAGTGCGTGATTCCCTATGCCGACGCCGGCAAGGCCTGCAGCCGCAAGAGCGACTGCAGCGGCCAGTGCCTGGCCACGGGCGACGTGGCCGCCGGCAGTGCCGTCACCGGTACCTGCCAGCGCGACGTGCGCCAGAACTTCGGTTGCCGCCAGCGCATTGATGACGGCAAGGCGCAGGGCACGATCTGCGTGGATTGAATCCTGCCTGTAGAGCCGAGCCCACGCTCGGCTGATGCCACAGCAGCCGAGCGTAGGCTCGGCTCTACAACCGCGTGCACAGCGCTATGCTGGTGGGCCATTTCCCGCTGTTGCCGGAGCCCCACGTGAGCACCCCGATCCAGGACATTTCCCTCACCACCATCGACGGCCAGCCGTCCTCGCTTGCCGACTACCAGGGCAAGGTGCTGCTGCTGGTCAACGTCGCCTCCAAGTGCGGCCTGACCCCGCAGTACGAAGGCCTGCAGGCGCTGTATTCGGAAAAGCACGCGCAGGGCCTGGAAGTGCTGGGCTTCCCCGCCAACAACTTCCTCGGCCAGGAGCCGGGCAGCGAGGCGGAAATCCAGCAGTTCTGTCAGCTTACCTACGACGTCAGCTTCCCGATGTTCTCCAAGATCAGCGTGGCCGGTGACGACACCCACCCGCTGTATCAGCAGCTGACCGCCGCCCAGCCGCATTCGATCGGCGAGGGTCCGCTGCGTGAGCGCCTGGCGAGCAAGGAGATTCCGATCCACGCAGCGCCGGCAGTGCTGTGGAACTTCGAGAAGTTCCTAGTTGGCCGCGACGGCGAGGTCATCGCCCGCTTCGCCCCGGACGTGGCTGCCGATGACGCGCGCCTGCGCGACGCCATCGAGGCCGCGCTGGCGGCCTGAGGAAAGCGTGCCAACCGAGGTTGGCATCTGCCGGAAAGAAAAACCCCGCCGAGGCGGGGTTTTTTCATGCACGGGCTGCAGCGATCAGTTGCTCCAGTTCGGCATCGGCATGGCATCGACCGGGATCGGAGAATTGGCATCGTCGTGGCCACGGTCGCGCTTGCTGCGCAGATCGTTCTCGATCTGGTAGTTGCGGCGCTGCATCCACGCATCGCGTACCAGCGAGTACTCGTCTACGGCGGTGTCACGCAGGTCGTCGACCGCCAGCAGCTGCGCGCGGGTATCCACCAGCTGCAGGCCCTGCAGGCCGATGCGGACCTTGTCCTCCTCGATGCGGCGGATCGGCGACAGCGGAATGTCACCGGCCAGGCCGAATACATCGCGTACGGTGCGCGGGCCGAAGAACGGCAGTTCCACGTAGCGCGAACGCCGCCAGCCCCACGCACCCAGGGTCTGGCCGAAGTCTTCATTGCGGCGCGGCACCATCGCCTTGCTGGCCGGATCGAACAGGCCACCGATGCCCAGCGTGCTGTTCATCAGAAAGCGGCCGAGGCTGTCCCAGGCATCGGCACCGCGGCCCTGCAGCAGCTGGTTGGTGATGGTCACCGGTGCCCGCAGGTTGCTGAAGAAGTTGCTGACGCCGGTGCGGGCGAAGCGCGGCACTACGTGGGTGTAGGCCGTGGCCAGCGGACGGGCAATGCCGCGGTCGACCGCGTTGTTGAACTTGTGCACCTTGCGGTTGAACGGTTCCCATGGGTCGTAGGCTGCCGCACTGCCGGTGTTGCCGCTGCCGCCATAGAGGGCATCGAAGTCGTCATCACCACCGGGGGCGGTCGCCGCTGCGGCCCTGGCCGCATCGGTGTCGGCGCCGCGGGCCGGTACGGAGGGTGGCGTGGCCGGTGCAGGGGCGGCAACCACGGCTGCGGCCGGCGCGGCATCAATCGTAGCGGTATCGGCGGTGGGGGCGGAGGCCTCGGCGACGGTGCTGGCCGGGACCACGGTACTGGCTGCCGGTGCATCGCTGCGTGCGGGCTTGCCGGCGCAGGCGGTCAGCGCGGCGGCCAGGACGATCAAGGGGAGAGTGCGTACGACGTTCATGTCAGCTCGCAGCAGAAGTAGCGTTGAAATCCAGATCGGGCGACAGCCGGTAGGCTGCGCTCAGCTCGTTGTAGCCGGCCGGCGCGCCGGAGACGACCAGTGGGTGACCGCTCCTGCGCGCGCGTGCCGCCAGCTCGGCCAGCAGCGCCAGGCCGGCGCTGTCCACGCGGTCCACCTCGCCCAGCTCCAGCCGTGACAGCTTTGCCGGCAGGGCCTGCAGCTGCGGCCACAGCGAGATCACCGCGGCACGGTCGAGCACCCCGCGCAGGCGCAGGGTGTCGCCTTCCAGCAGTGCCAGTGCGTTACTTGCCATTGCCCGCGGGCCCGGCCTGCATGCTGCCGCTGTGCAGTTCGCTGGCCACCTGCTTGATGCCCTTCTGGCGCAGCGGGGTATCGAATTGGTTGCGGAAGGTCTGCACGTAGGAAATGCCTTCAATGTTGACGTCGAAGATCTTCCACTGGCCGTTCACGTTGCGCATCCAGTACTCGACCGGAGTCGGCTCGTTGCCGGCGCGCACCAGTTCGGTGCTGACACGCACGCCACGATTGCCCGGCAGCGGGCTTTCACCCTTCAGGCGGAAGCTTGGCTTGCCCTGGATGTTGAGCAGGGTCGAGCCGTAGCGCTGCATCAGGCTGTCGGCCATCGCATCGGCGAACAGCTTGATGTCGGCGTCGGAAGCGCCGCGGGCGTGCGGGCCCAGCACCAGACGCGCGGCGTAGTCGCGGTCGAAGGTGCGGGTCAGTTCGCTGTCGATGTAGCTGCGCAGGCTGGCCGGGTTGCTGGTGAACTCGCTCTTGCGCTGCTGCAGCGTGGACAGGATGCGGCTGCTGGCATCGATCACCACCTTGCCGGCCTGGCTCTGCGTTGCGGCAGCGGCAGGTGCGGCGGCCTGGGCCTGGGCCAGGAACGGGGTGGCTGCCAGCAGCGCCGAGGCGAGCAGGGCCGGGATCAGTTTCATTTTCATGGTTGCGGTTCCGTTGCAGGCGCCTGCGCGCCATCGTTGGGCTTCTGAGCAGTGCCGCCACCGGCGCCGCCACTGAACATGTACTTGCCGACCAGCTGGATCAGGTCCACGGCCGGCTGGGTGAAGACGATCTCGTCGCCGGCCTTCAGCACGTCCGGGTCACCGCCCGGCTGCAGACCGATATAGCTCTCGCCGAGCAAACCACTGGTGAAGATGCCGGCCGAGGTGTCCGCCGGCAGGTCCTTGACCTTGCTGTCCATGCGCAGCGTCACGATGGATTCGAACTTCACCGGGTCCAGGTCGATCGAAGCGACCTGGCCGACGGTCACGCCGCCGATCTTCACCGGCGCCTGCTTGCGCAGCTGGCCGACCTGGGAGAAGCGCGCCTTCAGGTCATAGCCCTCACTGCCCCAGCTCCAGCGCTGGTTGGTCGAGGCCACGGCCAGCACCAGCAACGAGGCCAGAGCCAGCAGCAGGAAGGCGCCGACAGAGAATTCAAGTCTGGGACCGCGGATGGCCATGTGGATTACCTGATCGAGTCGTGGTGGCCGCGCGCGCCTGCGCACCGCCGGTGGAGGGGTTAGGTGAACAACATTGCCGACAGCACGAAGTTGAACATCAGCACCAGCAGCGAGGCGTTGACCACCGCACGGGTGGTCGCCACCGAAGTGCCTTCAATGGTCGGCTCGGCGTGGAAACCAACATAGGCGGCCACCAGCGCGGCAGTGCCGCCGAAGATCGCCGACTTCAGCATCGCCACGCCGAAGTCGTCCCAGAAATCCACGCTGTTGCGCAGCGCCGACCAGAACACGCCGTTGTCCAGGCCCAGCACGTGCACGGCTTCGAAGTAGCTGGCGCTGATCGCCAGCGAACAGAAGATGCCGGTCAGCAACGGCACAGTCAGCACCGCCGCCCAGAAGCGCGGCGCCACCGCCTTGGCTACCGGATCGATCGCCATCAGCTCCAGCGCCTTGATCTGGTCGGTGGCACGCATCAGGCCCAGTTCGGCGGCGATCGAGCTGCCGGCGCGGCCGATGAACAGCAGCGCGGTCAGCACCGGTGCCAGCTCGCGGTACAGCGACAGGCCGAGCAGGGTCGACAGCGCGTCGGCCGCGCCGAAGGTGGTCAGCGTGCGGTAGCCCTGCAGGGTCAGCACCAGGCCGACGAAGGCACCGCCGACGGCGATGATCGGCAGCGAGCGCGCGCCGATCTTGTAGATCTCGCGGGTCAGCTCGGCCAGGAAATCACGCGTGGGCAGCGAACCGCGCAGCACGGTCAGCGAGAACAGGCCGGCGCGGCCAAGCGAGCGGGTGGCTTGGACGAACGGCATCAGGCAACCCTCGCGCGTGGCGCGGCATCGAACGGAATCGGGCCATCGGGCTGGCCGTGCAGGAACTGCCGCAGCAGCGGGTCCTGGCTGGACTGCAGTGCCTCGGGCGTGCCCTGGAACACGATGCCGCCATTGGCGATCGCGATCACCTGGTCGCAGATCGGCAGGGTCTCGTGCACGTGGTGGCTGACGATGATGCTGGTCAGGCCCAGGCTGTGGTTGAGGCGCTGGATCAGGCTCATGATCACCCCCGAGGCGATCGGGTCCAGCCCGGTCAGCGGCTCGTCGTAGATCATCAGCGGCGGGTCCAGCGCCAGTGCACGGGCCAGCGCCACACGGCGCGCCATGCCACCGGACAGCTCGCGCGGCCAGGCATCGGCGGCGGCCAGCAGGCCCACCGCATGCAGCTTCATCTGCACCAGCCGGCGCAGCACGGCGGTCGGCAGGCGGGTGTGCGTACGCAGCGGCAGGGCGACGTTCTCGGCCACGGTGAGGTCGGTCAGCAGGCCGTTGCCCTGCAACAGCACGCCCACGCTCTTGCGCATTTCCAGCAGCGCGCCGCTGTCATGCGGGATCGGCTTGCCGAACAGGGTGACCTCGCCGGCGACCGGGCGCAGTTCGCCGGTCAGCGCCGCCAGCAGGGTCGACTTGCCGCTGCCGGACGGACCGAGCACCGCGGTGATGCTGCCCTTGGGCACCTGCAGCGACACGTCGCGCAGGATCGTGCGTCCGCTCCGGTCGATGCGGACGTTGGATAACTGCACCAGACTGGAGGTGGAAGCCGACATGGGCACCATTAACGTTTTTTAGACATCGAAGGATCGGGCCCGTCGGCTGAACATAAGCAGACTGGACGGTCCAGTATTGTTGCACGGCAAGGCCTCGCGCAGGCCGGGACAATCGCCCGGCAGCCCGGAACAATCCGTACCGGCGATGGGCTGACCATTGAATACTGCCTGCCGTCCTGCACACTGTGCATGATGAGTGACCCGGGCAGCGATTTCCGCCTCTACCATTCCAATTCCCTGGACGTGCTGGCCGCGCTGCTGGCGCGCAACGTGCGTGTGCCAGTGCAGGGCCAGCCGCTGCTGGCGCCGGAAGTGGTGCTGATCCCGCAGGTGGCGATGCGGCGCTGGCTGCAGGCGACACTGGCCGCGGAATTCGGCGTCGCCGCCAACCTCCAGTTCCTGACCCCCGGCGAGTTCGTGGCGCGGGCGCTGAAGGCCAACGTCAGCGGCGAGCAGGACGATCTGGACGCGGCCGGTCTGCACTGGAAGCTGTATCAGGCACTGCGCGACCCGGCGCTGCTGGCGCAGCCGCCGATGCGCGCGCTGCAGTCCTATCTTGCCGGCGATGACGCATTGAAACCCTGGGCGCTGGCCGGCGAGCTGGCCTCGGTGTTCGAGAAGTACCAGGCCTGGCGCCGCGACTGGCTGCTGCGCTGGGCAGCCGGTGCCGATCCGGCCGACCCGCAGGCGATCCTGTGGCGCACCATCACCCGCGGCCGCGACTACCGCGCCCGCCGCATCCAGGAGTACCTGGACCGCTTCGAAGGCGCCGGCCAGCCGCTGCCGCAAGGCCTGCCGCCGCGCATGTCTGCGTTCGCAACGCTCAACATCTCGCCTGACGTGCTGCGGGTGATGGCCACCCAGGCCCGGGTGGGCGAGCTGCACTTCTACATGCCCACCCCGGTGCAGTCGTACTGGGGCGACCTGCAGACGCTGGCCGAGCGCCTGCGCAGTGGCGCACCGGATCCCTTCGGTGAAGCGGCCGGCGAGAACCGGCTGCTGGAAGCGTGGGGTGCGGCCGGGCGCGACTTCATGGCGGTGCTGGGCAGTTACGAGGTGGTGCATCCGGCCGGCGAAATCGCCGCCTATTCCGATCCGGAGGAGGACACCGGGCCAAGCCTGGACGAAGGTGGCCTGTCCGACAGCCTGCTGCATCGCCTGCAGCGTGACCTGTTCCACCGTCGCGCGCTGCCCTCGGGTGAACTGCGCGACGGCCTGCGCAGCGACGACCCCAGCCTGCAGGTACACGCCTGCCACACCCGCCTGCGTGAGTTGCAGGTACTGCACGACCAGCTGCGCAGCCTGCTGCAGGACCCGCGCTTCGACCCGCCGCTGCAGGCACGTGAGATCGCGGTGCTGGCGCCGGACATCGATCCCTATGTGCCGTACCTGGAAGCGGTGTTCGGCGGTCGCGGCGGCGAGGAGGAACACATTCCGTATGCGCTGGCCGACAGCAGCCCGCTGGCGGGCGAGCCGCTGGCCGATGTGTTCGTGCATCTGCTGGGCCTGCCGGTCTCGCGCTTTGGCCTGAACGAAGTGCTGGACCTGTTGGCCAGCGCCCCGCTGGCCGAAGCGGCCGGGCTGGAAGCGGTGGACTTCGATCGCCTGCATGGCTGGCTGCAGCAGGCCGGCGCACGCTGGGGCCTGGACGCAAGACACCGCAACCAGCACCAGGCACCGGCCGACGACGCCTACACCTGGCAGTTCGCGCTGGATCGCCTGGTACTCGGCCATGCCACCGGCAGCGAGGCCGACGTGGCCGGCGTGGCGCCGTGGATCGAACTGGAAGGCGGCGCGCTGGACGCGCTGGACCGGCTGCTGCGCCTGTTGCGCGTGCTGGCGGTCTACCAGCGACGCCTCGGCGAGCTGCTGACCCCGGCGCAGTGGCGGCAGCGCCTGCTGTCGCTGCTGGACGCACTGCTGCCCACCGCGCCCAGCTCGCCCAACAGCCAGCGCGCGCTGGAGCGCCTGCGCAAGCTGCTCAACCAGTTCGCCGACGATGCCGCCAAGGCCGGTTTCGAAGACGGCGTGCCGCCGGAGGTGGTGCGTTCGCACTTCGCCGGCGCATTGGGGGAGGCCGATACGCGCGCACCGCTGCTGACCGGTGGCATCAGTTTCGGCCGAATGGTGCCGATGCGGCTGCTGCCGTTCCGGGTGATCTGCGTGCTCGGTCTTAATGATGGCGATTTCCCCCGCCGTGACCCGGCCGCCGGTCTCAACCAGCTCACCGCCGAGCTGGATACGCCGCGCCGCCGTCCGGGCGACCGCTCCACCCGCGAGGATGACCGCTTCCTGTTCCTGCAGCTGTTCGCCGCCGCGCAGGAGGTGTTCTATCTCAGCTATCTCGGCGCCGATCCGCGCGATGGCAGCGTACGTGAGCCGTCGGTGCTGGTCAGTGAACTGATCGATGCCGCCGCCGCGTATCACCTCGATCCGCCGGCGGCGGTCCGCGATTTCACCGTGCGCCACGCACTGCAGCCGTTCTCACCGGCTGCTTTCGGCGATGGCGATCCACGTCGATTCAGCTATCGCCGCCAGTGGCATCCGGCTGCCGGGCGCCTCAGCGGCCAGCGGGGCGACCTGCAGCCGTGGTTCGATGCACCGTTGCCGCCGCCGCTCGACGATGCGGTGGAAGACGAGGTCGCACTCGATACCCTGCGTCGTTTCCTGTGCGACCCGGCCGGGCAGTTCCTCGCACAGTCGCTGGGGCTTCGCCTGGCCGACGAGGTGGAGGAGGTGGATGACCTGGAACCGCTGGTGCTGTCCGCGCGCGGACCGGAAAAGCGCAGTGTGCAGGCGGCGGTGGTACGCGCCACGCTCAGCGGCGATGCCGAGCCGTTGTACCCGCGGTTGCGCGCGCGTGGCTTGCTGCCGTCGGGTCCATTGGGCGAGCGCCAGTTCGAGGTGGAGCAGTTGAAGACACGCCCCTATGCCAGTGCGCTGCTGGGCTGGATGCAGGGCGAACCACTGGAAAGCCGTCGCTACGAAGTGGACATCGATGGCGTGCGCCTGCATGGCCGCGTGGCCGATCGGCATCCCGAAGGGCTGGTGCGCCTGCGTGCCGGTACACTCAATGGCAATGCAGTGATCCGCCACGGCCTGGACTGGCTGCTGGCGAACGCGGCGGGCGATGCGCTGCCGCTTGTGCAGTTCCATGACGGCGGCGATGCCGGTCCCGGTCCGCACGTGCTGCCGGCATTGAGCGTTCCCGCTGCACGTGCGGCGCTGCGTGCGCTGCTGCAGCTGCGCCAGCGTGGCCTGCGCGAGCCGCTGCGCTTTGCCCCGTACACCGGCTGGGCGCTGTACAACGCGCCGGCAGAAAAGCAGCGCAGCGAAGGCTGGAAGCAGTGGCACGGCAGTGACCGCACCTGGGGGGAATCCAGAAGTGACGCGTGGCAGCTGCTGCTGCGCGGTGCCGACCCGTTCGCCACCGATGCCGGCTACGCCGACCTGCTGCGCAACAGCCAGCTGGTCTTCAGCGCGGTGCGCGAAGGCCGCGCTCTCGGCGCCGAAGCACGCCAGGAGGGCAACGCATGAACACCGCCATCGCCGAAGACGGCATCGAATCCCTCAGCCGCGATCCCTATCTGGCGCTGCCGCTGGAGGGCATCCGGCTGATCGAAGCCAGCGCCGGCACCGGCAAGACCTTCACCCTGGCCACGTTGTTCACCCGCCTGGTGGTGGAGCAGGGCCTGCGCATCGGCCAGATCCTGGCGGTGACCTTCACCGATGCCGCCACCCAGGAACTGCGCAAGCGCATCCGCGAGCGCCTGGCGCTGGCCGCGCGCCTGGTCGACCTGGAAGCGGCCGACGGTGAAGCACCGGAGGTGCGATTGACCCGCGACGTGCTGCAGCGCCATCTGCAGGGCGGCACCGAGAGCGCCGCCGCACTGAAACGCCGCCTGCAGGTGGCCGCAGACGAGATCGACCTGGCGTCCATCTTCACCATCCACGGCTTCTGCACCCGTGTGCTGCGCGAGCATGCGCTGGAAAGCGGCCACACCTTTGATCCGCCGGAACTGCTGGCCAGTGACCGCGAGCTGCTGGAGGAACTGGCAGCGGATCTATGGCGCGTGCATGCCAATGACCCGGCCACGCTGGAGCCGCTGACCTGGCTGTGGTCCAACCCGGATGCGCTGGCGGCCGATCTGCGCGCGTTGCTGGCTACGCCGCCTCTGCACCCGTTGCCACGGCCGGTGGCGCTGGCCGATCCACACCCAGCATTGCAGGCCACCGCCGCCGAACTGCAGCAGGCGCTGCGCGAGCATGGCGAGCAGTTCTTCATCGACCTCTGCGATGCGGTCGACAACAAGTGGCTCAACGGCGTGTCCTACAAGCTGGGCTGGCTGCATCCGCTGGGCCGGCAGCTGCTGGCCTGGGCCGAGCGCGCCGACCCGCGCGAGCTGCTGATCAGCGAACGCCTGCCGGCGCTGCTGCCGGAGGCGTTGGCCGCCAAGACCAACAAGAAATTCGCCGAGCGCACGCCGTCGTCGCCATTGCAGGCACCGTTGGCGCGCTATGTCGTGCTGCTGGCCGAACGCGATGCCTGGTTGCGTGCCACCGCATTGAATTTCCTGCACGCGCTTCGCGCCGACGCCACGCAGCGGCTGCAGGCACTGAAGCGCATCCGCCGGGTGCAGACCTACGACGATCTGATCGATGGCGTAGCGCTCGCCCTGGAAGGCCCGCAGCGACTGACGCTGGTCAGGCAGCTGCGCGCGCAGCACCGCATCGCGCTGGTTGATGAGTTCCAGGATACCGACGATCGCCAGTGGGGCATCTTCCACACCGTGTTCGGTGATTCGCCGGAGGTGCGCGGGCTGGGCCTGGCACCGGCGTTGTTCCTGATCGGCGACCCCAAGCAGGCGATCTACGGTTTCCGCGGCGGTGATATCCACACTTACCTGAAGGCCAAGCAGGTGGCGCAGCAGGCGCCGGTGCTGGACCAGAACTTCCGCTCGCGACCGTCTGTGTTGCGCGCGTTGCAGGCGCTGTACGACAACGCTGGCGAAGACGCCTTCCTCGAACGCGACATCCGGTTCGAGCCGGTGCGGCCCGGTGGCGTGCGCAGCGATGCGGACTACCTGCGCGCCGGCCAGGCCGCCGCGGCGCTCACCCTGCGCGTGCTCCGCAGTGGCGGTGACAAGGCGATGAGCGCCGATGCCTCGCGCGATGCGGCGACCCAGGCCTGCGTCGCTGCGATTCACCAGATCCTGGTCGAGGCGCGTGCGGGCAATGCCGTGTTGCGTGGGCGCCCGGTGCAGCCCGGTGACATCGCGGTGCTGGTGCGCTCGCATCGCGAGGCCACCCTGGTGCAGCGCGCACTGGCCGCGGTCGGCATTCCGGCAGTGGCAGCCGGCAAACAGAGCCTGTTTTCCACGCCTGAAGCGCGTGATCTGCGTGCGCTGCTGCTGGCACTGCTGCAACCGGCCGACGAGGGCCGCCTGCGCGCAGCGCTGGCCACGGTACTGCTCGGCCAGCGCGCAAGTGCGATTGCGGCGATGGAACGCGACGGCGACCTGCAACGCAGGTTCCAGGCACAGCTGCTGCACTGGCGCGAGCGCTGGCAGCGCGGCGGACCGTTCGCGGTGATCGCCGATGTCTGTGCCGCACAGGGCGAACGCCTGCTGGCGCTGATCGATGGCGAGCGCCGCCTCACCAATTACCTGCAGCTGGGTGAACTGCTGCAGGAAGCCTCCGCGCAGGCGCTGGGCATGCACGGGCTGCTGGACTGGTTGCAGGGGCAGATGGCCAGCGCCGACCAGGATGACGAGCAGCAGCTGCTGCGCCTGGAATCGGATGCGCGCCGCGTGCAGATCATCACCCTGCACAAGAGCAAGGGCCTGGAGTATCCGCTGGTGTTCCTGCCCTTCGTCGGCATCGACGGCGGCGCACCGAACACGGCCTCGCACTGCACCGTGCACGTCGGCGGCCAGCGCCAGCTGCACTGGAAGCTGGACAAGGACGAGGCCTGGGAAGCGGCCACCGCGCAGCGCGAACGCGAGCAGCGCGCCGAGGATGCGCGCCTGCTGTATGTGGGACTGACCCGCGCCGAGCATGCGCTGTGGATCGCCGTGGGTGATCTGGCCGGGCTCGGCAAGACGCGGCTGGCGCCGCTGCTGGGTGACCTGCAGGCGCTGCGCGCGCTCGCCGATGTGCACATCGATGACAGCGAGGCGCCGGCCACGCTGCCGCAGCTGGCGGCCGAAGTGGAAGGTGAGCTTCCAGCCGTGCGTGCACTGACCCGGCGCGTGCCGCACGACTGGTGGGTGTACAGCTTTACCCAGCTGGCCCACGCAGATGCAGGCGTTGGCAGCGATATCGAAGCGGCCGCCACCGAGCTGCCGGCACCGGCCGCCGACGAACCGGCCGGCCCGGAACTGCCATTGGAACCGGCGCTGCCTGAACCCACCGCGGCCGCCGAGGACAACGCCCCGCTCGATCCGCGCTTCATGGGCAGTCGCTTCGGCAACGTGCTGCATGAGGCGATGGAGAACGTCGACTTTGCTGCATGGGCGGACTGGCAGCCGGGCCTGGAAGCCCCTGAGGGGCAGGCCGAGGTACTGCGCAAGGCGCTGCACGACGAAGGCTATGCCGACGTCGACCTGGACGACGGCGTGGCGGTGCTGGTGCCGCTGGTTGGCCACACCCTGACCGTGCCGCTGCCCGAAGGCGGCGCGCTGCACAGCCTGGGAGAAGGCGAGCGCCGCGCAGAAATCGACTTCCATTTCGCCATCGAACCGACCACGGTGCCGGCGCTGCTGCAGGTCCTTCATGCGCACGGCGTTTCCAGTGGTCGTCGAGGCTTCGGCCAGCGTCGCCGCCTGGAAGGGCTGATGACCGGCATGATCGACCTGACCTACGTGCGCGACGGGCGCTGGTACGTGCTCGACTACAAGTCCAACCGCCTGCCCGGCTACAGCCCGGACCTGCTGGCCATTGCCATGCGGCACAGCGAGTACGACCTGCAGGCGCTGATCTACACCGTGGCCCTGCATCGCTGGTTGCGCTTCCGCCTGGGCGCGGCCTACGACTACGAACGTGACATGGGCGGCATCCGCTACCTGTTCTGCCGCGGCCTGGATGCTGCCGGCAACGGCGTGCATGTGGACCGCTTCCCGTTCGCGCTGGTGGATGCACTCGACGCGCTGTTCGCAGGTGGCGAACAGGCCCAGGCCGAACTGGCCGCACGTGCCCGTGGGGCCAGCGCATGAGCCTGCTGAAGGAACTGCACCAGAAGGGCCTGCTGCGCACCCTCGATCACGCGTTGGCGACCAGCCTGCAGCGGCTGCGCGACGACACGCCCGAGAGTGTGGCGCTGGCGGCGGCGCTGGCCTCGCTGGCGGTATCGCAGGGCCACGCCGCGTTCGATCCGGCACAGCCGCAGCGGTTGCTGGAAGGCGTGCCCGAGTGGCCTGCCGCGCAGGACTGGCTGGCGCAGCTGCGCGCATCGCCCTGGGTAGCGACGCCGGAGCAGGCAGATGCCATCGCCGAGGATGCGCCGCTGGTGCTGGAGAACGGCCTGCTCTACCTGCGCCGCTATCGCGAGTACGAGCGCCAGTTGGCGGCCGGGCTGCAGCGCATCGGCCGGCATCCGCTGCCGGCGCCGGACATGACGGCGTTGGCGCCGCTGTTCGCGCAGCTGTTCCCGCAGGCATTGAACAGTGAAGATCACCAGGCACGCGCAGCCGGCGTGACCCTGCGCCATCCGCTGGCACTGGTCACCGGCGGCCCCGGCACCGGCAAGACCACCACCATCGCGCGCCTGTTGCTGCTGCTGGCGGCGCAGGCCCGGCATGCCGGCCAGCCGCTGCCCGAGGTGGCGTTGGCCGCGCCGACCGGTCGCGCTGCCGAGCGCATGGCCGAGAGCCTTCGCGTAGCCGTGCAACGGCTGCAGGAACAAGGAGTGGATGCGACGTTGTGCGCGGCATTGCCCAGTACCGGCACCACCCTGCATCGCCTGCTCGGCGTGATTCCCGATTCACCGCGCTTCCGCCACCACGCTGATAATCCACTGCCGGTGGATGTGGTGGTGGTCGACGAAGCGTCGATGATCGATCTGCCGATGATGGCCAAGCTGGTTGACGCGATCGCCAGCGGCACGCGGCTGATCCTGCTCGGCGATCCCGATCAGCTGCCCTCGGTCGAAGCCGGTGATGTGCTCAGCGCGATCCTGCGCGCCAGCGGTGATGGCATCGGCACCCGCGCCGATGATGCGCAGGCACTGCATGGTCTGCTGGCGCCGGCCACCTTGCAGCCGCAGGCGGCACCACGCGCCTTTGCTGGCCGCCGCGTGCAGCTGCAGCGCGGTTACCGTCAGAGTGATGCGCTGGACCTGGCGCCGCTGGCGCATGCCGTGCGCGAAGGCGACAGCAGCACCGCATTGCAGCTGCTGCGCGGCGGGTCTCTGGCGGGCGTGCATTTCCACGAAGGCGAAGCCGATCCATTGCGTGGCCAACGCGAGCATCTGCTCGGCCACTGGCGCGCGCTGGCCGAGGCCGCTGATCCGGTAAGTGCCCTGCAGCAGGCCGGGCGCCTGCGCGTGCTGACCGCATTGCGCGAAGGCCCGCAGGGCGCGCGCGGGCTCAACAGCCGTATCGAACAGCTGCTGGCAGGCAACACCCCGGGCTACTTCCAGGGCCGCCTGCTGCTGGTCACCGAGAACAGCTACCGGCATCGCCTGTTCAACGGCGACATCGGTATCTGCCTGCGCGACGACAGCGGCGCGATGGTGGCCTGGTTCCCGGGCGACACCGTCGAGCAGCCACGCGCCTTCCACCCGGCCGCACTGCCCGCGCATGAAAGCGCCTTTGCGATGACCGTGCACAAGGCACAGGGCTCGGAGTTCGATGAAGTGTGGCTGCAGCTGCCACGCCAGGACAGCCGCGTGCTCTCGCGCGAGCTGGTCTACACCGGCCTGACCCGCGGCCGCCAGGTACTGCATGTGGCCGGCAGCGCCGACGTGCTGCAGGCGGCGTTGAAGCGCCACGCCAGCCGGCTGGGTGGTCTGGCCTGGCGGCTGGGTGCGGAAGACGTGATCGAAGCACCGGCGCCCATCGAGCAACCCACGGTGCAGGGCCAGTTGTTCTGAACCGGGGTCGGATCCCGTTCCCACCGGGAACGGACTCTGACCCCGTCGCCCCGATGTCGCATTTGCCCTTTGATGACGCCGTTGGCGCTACCTATCCTGCGTTGCTACCCCACGACACAGGAACCGGCGCATGGCCCTAATCGCCTTGGATGACCCTCGCTGGGCCGAACTACAGCATGCCTATGGAGCTGCGGATGACATTCCGGAGCTGCTGGCGAATCTGAGTATTCCGAAAGACGAAAGATCCGAAGACGATCCGATTGAAGACACCTGGGAGGAACTTTGGAGCAGCTTGTGCCATCAAGGGGACGTCTACAGCGCTTCGTTTGCGGCTGTGCCGCATATCGTGAACGCACTTCTGCTTCAGCCAAAGCCACTCACATTTGACTTCGTTGGATTGCCAATCAGCATCGAGATGGAGAGGCGGGAGGCGGGTATCGCGCTTCCTGATATCGCTGAACCCGAGTACTCCGAGGCGCTTCACCGGCTTGCGAAGTTCGCTGGTAGCGTCGTAATGGAGAAGCACGATTTCAGCACGAGTACGTGTCTGCTGACGGCGCTGGCACTGGAGCACGGAAATGCTGCGGCAGCGTGGGCGCTGGCCTTTGTGGTATCCGGTGAAAAGGACGAAATGGAAGAAGCGATGGAGCTTTTCCGGAATCGGTGAACCCTCCAGTCACGTCCAGAATCGCCAGCTAAAAGCAGTCGAGCATGGCTCGACTCTACAACAGCGTACTTCGATCATTCCGACGTTCATCCATGCATGGCGTGGATCTACTGCAGATCGCGGGAAACTGTCGAAGGCGGGGTGGGTCCGGTTGAGGGGGCGTGAGCCGCATGGATGCGGCGACCGAGCTTACATGGACGTACTTGCAGCGTCCCCCTCAACCGGACCCACCCCGCCTACCCACGGATAGCGCGCATTTGACGTTGCCGTGGCCGTTGATTCGGCAGGTGCAGGGCGCAGCCCTGCCGCCAAACCTACTCCGGCATCAGCACCAACCCATCCGGGAACACGATCGCCGCTTCATCCGAACTCACGTCGAAGAAGCCCACGCCGTGCTTCTCGGCCAGATCCTGCACCCGCCCGTGCGCGCGCTCGGCCAGCGAGTAGGCGAACGCGCCGTAGATCACCTGCCGGCCGATGCTGTAATCGGTCACCTCGGCGCGGTCGTCATCGTCGTTGCTCAGTGGTCCGTTCAACGGCGGGAAGTCCTGCGCCATCTCCGTGAACCACGCCTGCAGCGCCGGGCTGCTGACCGCCGGGTCGTCGTACTCGTGGCGCTCGTTCCACTGCGTCTGCTTCTCGAACCAGGCGATGAAGGCCGCCGCTTCGCGCGGGGCCGCGCTGGCCTCGAACACCATCATGTCGTAACTCATTGAACCGTCCTGTGGGGATCGCGAGTGGCCGCCGGGCATGGCCCGGCGCTACCGGGCCACGATGGTAGCGCCGGGCCGCGCCTGGCGGATCGCATTACACGGACGGCGATTCGGCGCCTACCCATCCCGGCGCCAACGCCTTCGCCTCCGGGAACAACGCGAAGCGCAGGCCGATCAGGCCCATCAGCGCCTCGTCGCGGGCCTTGCAGGCGCCCACGCTGCCGACCCGTCCCAGCGAGGTATCCAACCGTTCGCGCAGCGCCTGGTCTGCAGCAATCGGCTTGCGCGCCGCGATCTGCCGCCGGTAGTGCCCAGCGATCTCCTCCAGGATGTGCTCGACGGCTTCGCGGCTGCGCTCGGGCAGTTCCAGCCGTGCACGGCGCAGCTGCAGGATGTTCAGGCCGATGCGCGCCTCGTTGAGCATGTCCACCGAGGCGATGTCGCTGCCCTCCGGCGTCGCCGCCAGGCGCGGGGCGAGCAGGCCCAGTAGGTCGAGCATGCGTGCGGCGAAGCGCTGCCGATCCTGCTGGCCGCGTCCTTCGGCGGCTTCGGCCAGCGTGGTCCAGCCCTGCCGCACCAGCCGGCGTGCGGTCCACTCGGCACCTACCGAACGGAACAGGCGGGTCATCACCACTGCAAAGCCAATGCCGATGAACATCGCGATCGACGAGTTGAGGAAGACCTGGATGTTGGCGCTGTAGGTGTTCTGCAGGCTCAGCAACGCAGCCAAGTTGACTGTCAGCGGCAGCGCGAACAGCGCACTCTTGGGATGATGCAGCAGCAGTCCCAGCGGCAGGAAGGCCACCGCCAACACCAGCGCCAGCAGGCCGAAGTCGTGCACGGCTGGAAACACGCCGAACAGGTACACGCCCGCCACTACCGAGGCGACCATCGCCCACACCAGAAACTGCACCATGCTGGGGGCCGGATCGTCCTGTGCGGCGAAAAATGCGGCGGTCACCGCGGCCATCATCGCGCCGTTGCCGCCGCCTTCCCAGCCCAGCGCGATCCACAGCACGCAGTAGCTCATCAGCGCCACGCCGGCACTGAGCGCGGAGAACAGCGCCATGCCGTAGTCGACGTGCTTGTCGGCGGCCACGCGTTCGGTGCGGATGCGGTAGTGCGCGCGGTCCAGCGGCGCGGTGCCGTGGTCGATGGCGTGCTGCAGGGTGCGGCAGTCCTGCCACAGGTCCACCAGTTCTTCCAGGCGCAGCAGCAGGCTGGCCAGCTGCAGGTGCTGCAGGTCGCGGTCCACCTGCGGCTTCAGCGCACTGATGCGTGCGCGCAGGCGGGCGTACTCGCTGGCATTGGTCGGCCCGTCGAGCCAGTCGTGGATGTCGTCGATCAGTTCCGGCAGGCCTTCCGGCAACGCCTGGCCATCGCTGCGCAACGCACTCAGGCGGTCGGCGATCGAGGACAGCACCGGCAACAGCAGCAGCATGCGCTCGCGCAGGCGCTCCATCGACACCGCCGACCCTGCATGGCGTGGATCATCGCGGCGCAGGAATTCGATCAGCGCCTCGAACTGCACCAGATCGGCGGCCAACCGGTTGCGTGGCGCGTGTGCACGGCCACGTTCCAGGATCTGCCGGCACCACTGCGCGGCGTCCTCCATCCAGTTGCCGATGCGGGCGCGCAGCATCGGCCGCACCGAGGCCGGGAACAGCAGCGAGGCGAACAGCACGGCCACCACCGTGCCGAGAATGATCTCCTCGCTGCGTGCCACCACCGTGTCGAAGATGGTTTCCGGCGAGGTCACCGCCGGAAAGCCGATGAAGGCGGTGGTGTAGCCGGCCAGCAGGAACGCGTAGCCGCGCGGGCCGCGGTTGAGCAGGGCCATGAACAGGCAGCCGGCCAGCCAGATCGACATGGCCGCGCTCAGCACCAGCGGCGTCTCCACCAGCGCCGGCAGCACCAGCAGGGTGGCCAGGCCGGCCACCAGGGTGCCGACGATGCGGTACACGCCCTTGGCCCGGGTCGGGCCCAGCAGCGGCTGGCTGACGATGTACACCGTGCCCATCGCCCAGTACGGGCGTGACAGGTTGCCGGCCATGGCGATGTACAGCGCGGCCACTGCGGCCAGGTAGGTCTTGATCGAGAACAGCCAGGCCTGGCGGTCGGTCAGCGCGTTCATGGCTTACTTCGCTGCGGTCGGGGTGCCGGCCGCAGCGGTGCTGGCTTGCCAGCCGCCGCCCAGCACCAGGAACAGATGGATCTGGTCGCGTGAGACCTGCGCTTCGGCGGCGGCCAGGGCGGCATCGCTGGTGGCCAGGCTGCGGTCGGCATCCAGGCTGGACAGGTACGGCGTGCGGCCACCCTGGTACAGCCGGCGGTTCTGCTCGGCAGCCAGTGCGGCCTGTTCCTGCGCGATGCGCAGCGACTGCAGCCGGCGCAGGTCCTGCGCATAGCGGTCCAGCGCGGTCTGGGCCTCGCGCAGCGCCTGCAGGACCGTGTGGTCGAACTCGGCCAGCGCCGCGTCGGCACCGGCTTCGGCGGCGTGGATGCGCGCGTGCGTGCCCGACGACGGCAACGTCCACGAAATCAGCGGGCCGATCGACCATTGCTGGGTCATCGGCGTGCCGAAGTCTTCCAGCAGGCCGGCGGCACCCACCGAGGCACCCAGGCGGATGTCCGGATACAGTTCGGCGGTGGCCACGCCAATGCGCGCGGTGGCCGAGGCCAGCTTGCGTTCGGCCTGGCGCACGTCCGGGCGGCGCTGCAGCAGCGCACGGCCATCACCGACCGGCAGCGGCTGCGCCAGGCCGGGGGCGTGTGCACAGTCGATCACGCCAGCCGGCAGCTGGCCCGGGGTCTGCCCGAGCAGGGCGGCCAGCGAATAGGCGGCCGCCGAGCGCTGCGCATGCAGCGGCGGCAGTGCAGCTTCCAGCAGCGCCACCTGGGCATTGGCGCGGGCCAGCTCCGGCGGCGTGCCACGGCCAGCCGCGATCAGGCGCTCGGTAACGGTGCGGCTGCGCTGTTGCAGCTGCAGCGAATGCTCGGCCACGTGCAGTTCGTGGTTGGCATGGCAGATTTCCAGGTAGCTGTCGGCCACCTGGGCGACCACACTGACCTGGGCCAGATCGCGTGCCGCCGCCACCGACTGCTCGTCGGCACGCGCCGCTTCGGCGCCGCGCTTGAGCTTGCCGAACAGGTCGAACTGGTAGCTGACCGCGAACTTGCCATCGGCCAGGTTGATCACCGGCAGCTCGTGCTCCTGCAGGAACGATTCGGCCGACAGCTGCGCGCGGCTGACGCCGGCCTCGGCCTCGTACTCGAAGCCGCCGGCGTCCAGCGCCTGTTCGTACACGGCGGCGGCGCGGCGCAGGTGCGCATCGGCGGCCTTCAGTTCCACGTTGTCACGCAGCGCCTGGGTGATCAGCCCGTCCAGCACCGGGTCGTTGTACAACGACCACCAGCGGTCGGGCAGCGCCTGGTTGGCGGCCACCTGCGGGTTCTGCGTATCGATGAAGGCCGCATTGGCCTCCGGGCGCTTGAACGCCGAGCCTTCCGGCAGCGCGTAGTCCGGGCCGACGGTCCTGCACGCGGCCAGGCTGGCCAGCGCGACGATCAGGCCGAGACGGGGCAGGGTGGCGTTCACAGGCCCGCCTGTGTCGGCGCGGTGCCGACCTTGTCTGCATGCTTCGTGCTGTTGGTCTGTACGGTCACCGTGGCGGTACGGCCGGCAATCAGCTCCACGCCCTTGGGCACCTCGTCGATGGCGATGCGCACCGGAATGCGCTGCGCCAGGCGCACCCAGTCGAAGGCCGGGGTCACGTTCGGCAGCAGGGTGCTGCCGTTGCTGCGGTAGCGATCCTCGATGCCGGCGGCGATGCTCTCGACATGGCCGCGCAGCGGCGCCGATTCGCCCATCAGGCGGATGTCCACGCGCTGCCCCGGGGCCACGCCGCGCAGGCGGGTTTCCTCGAAGTAGCCGTCGATGCGGAACGAGCCGGTGTCCAGCAGCGCCAGCACCGGCTTGCCGGCCACCACGTAGTCGCCCACGCGCATGGTGCGGTCGTTGACCCGGCCATCGGCCGGTGCGCGCACCTCGGTGCGGCCCAGGTTGAGCTCGGCCAGGTCGACCGCCGCCTGTGCGGTGCCCAGCGCAGCCTGTGCAGCCTGCAGCTTGGCGCGGCGCACTTCGGCGTCCTCGGCGGCGACCAGATCCTGCAGGCTGCGGTCACGGCTGATTTCGCGGCGCAGCTGCGCCACCGAGGCCTGGCGCTCGGCCAAGCTGGCCTTGGCCTGTTCCAGCGCGATGCGGTAGCGCGCGCGGTCGATCACGAACAGCACGTCGCCCTTCTTCACCGCCTGGTTGTCGGCCACGTTCACCGTTTCCACCAGCCCGGACACGTCCGGTGCCACCTGCACCACGTCGGCACCGACATGGGCGTCGCGGGTCCACGGCTCATCCATGTAATAGACCCACAGCTGGCGCAGCACCAGCAGGGCGACGATCACGGCTGCGCTGGTCAGCAGTATGGGCAGGGTCTTCTTCACGATCTTGTTCACGATTGCATCCAACGCAGGAGGTGGAACAGCAGGCCAAGCACGATCCCGTACAGCGCCAGGTTGAACAGCGCCGGGTGCCATACATGGCGATAGGCGCCGGCACGCTGCAGCAGCGCGTGCAGGCCGCTGTTGACCAGGTAGGCCAACAACATCAACCCGAGCAGGGTCGGGACGAACACTCCATGGAGACTGAATTCACCGGGCATCGGAAGGGGCGGGGGCGAGGTGGGGGAGGGGAGGGACAACAGAACAACGGCAACGGGCAAAAGCCGCTGGCGTGTGCACGGCAGCGGCGGTGTTCGGGGGCAGCGGTCTTACGTGATGCGGTCGGCGGCCTCGGCCAGCAGGCGCCATGCCTTCAGCACGGCGTGCAGTTCATCCATGGAAAGCTCGCCGAACACGTCCTGGCGCAGGCCGATCAACTGGTCTTCCAGCTCGCTGACCAGCGCATGGCCCGCGTCGGTCAGCCACAGCAGGTTGGCGCGGCGGTCGCTGGCGTCGCTCTCGCGGCGGACCAGGTCGCTGGCGCACAGCTTGTCCAGCAGGCGCACCAGGGAAGGACCCTCCATGCCCAGCTGCTGGGCCAGCGCCACCTGGCGGATGCCACCGCCGGAGCGGCCGATCATCAGCAGGGGCATGGTGCAGGCGGTGGAGATGCCGTAGCTGCCGAGCCGACTGTCGGCCAAGCGCTGCCACTGCCGCCCTGCGTACAGCAGGCCGGAGCTGAGCTGCATCTGCAGCACGGTGCGCTCGTCGAGAGGTCGGTCCATAAGAGATAGATAGGATACTACTAATTTCATTCCTATTAATAGGTTTTTCTGAATGGGGGGTGTAGTGAGGAAAGCGTTGCGCCTGCCTGGTGTCGGGTGGGCAGGGGG
>NZ_JAPTFO010000058.1:0-28417 GCF_030985515.1 Stenotrophomonas sp. Sm10 | reverse complement strand
GGTATCACCGGCGCGTTTCGTTTGCTGTTTCGATTTACTTGACGCTGACCAGCTTGATCTCGAACTGCACAGCCACGTTCGGCGGGAACGGGGTGCGCGGGTCGGCACCGTAGGCCTGGTCCGGCGGCAGGGTGACTTCCCACTTCGAGCCGGCCGGCATCTGCAGCAGGGTCTCGCGCATGGCCTTCATTTCAACTTCGCTGACCTTGATCGACGGGATCTGCTGGGCCGGGCGGGCTTCGGTCGGGCGCTGGCCGTACGGGAACGGACCGGCCACTTCCAGCTGCACGGTGCTGGCCTGGGTCGGCTTGGCACCCTTGCCGGCTTCGATCACGCGGTACTGGACGCCGCTCGGCAGCGACTGCACGCCGGCCTTGGCCTTGTTCGCCGCGATGAACTGATCGCTCTTGGTCTTGTTTTCGGCAGCAGCCTTCTCGTACTCGGCCTTGGCAGCCTGGGCACGGCCCTGCTCGCGCTTCTGGAACGCTTCAACGGCCGGCTTCAGCTGCTCGGCGGTGATCGCCGGCTGCTTCTTGGCGTAGGCATCCTGCAGGCCCTTCACCACCGAGTTGATGTCCAGCTGCTCACCACGACCGGTCAGCTCCGCCAGGTTGTTGCCGTAGTCGTAACCGAAGTAGTAGCTCAGCTTGCCCTTTTCGGACGAGACGTCCTGGGCGAAGGCATTGCCCGTCAGGGCCAGGGCCGCGACGGCGACCGCGATAGAACGCAACTTCATCAAACAGTTCTCCAGGGGTGGTAACTCAGGGACGTTCTGCGCCGCCCTGAGGCGACGGGTTAGGATAACGGGCGTAACGTGTAACCGCTACTCACGATGCAGGCTATGACCCGCCTGCGTTTGCAGAGTTCAATATCACTTTTTTTTAACGTTTCAGGAGTTTTCCCCGTGGCCGATGCTCTGATCGCTGTCTCCGACGACGGCGCCATCCGCACCGTGACCGTCCAGCGCCCGGACAAGCTCAATGCCCTTAACGCCGCGACCCTGCAGGCCCTGGCCGATGCCTTCAGGGACGCCGCCGCCGATCCGGAGGTGCGCGTCGTGGTATTGACCGGGGCGGGCCCCAAGGCGTTCGTGGCTGGCGCCGACATCGCCGAGATGAACACACTCAGCGCGGTTCAGGGACGTGATTTCTCGCTGCTGGGCCAGGCCCTGATGCGCCAGATTGAACGGATGCCGAAGCCGGTCATCGCACGCGTGAATGGTTTCGCACTGGGCGGTGGACTGGAACTGGCGATGGCCTGCCATCTGCGCATCGCCGCAGATACCGCCAAGGTCGGCCAACCGGAAATCAACCTCGGCCTGATCCCCGGCTTCGGCGGCAGCCAGCGCCTGCTGCGCCTGTGCGGCCGCGCCACCACCCTGGAGCTGTGCCTGCTGGGGGCGCCGATCACCGCCGCGCGTGCGCTGGAACTGGGCATCGTCAACGAAGTGGTGCCCGCCGACGCGCTGGACAATCGCGTGCAGGACATTGCCCGCCAGCTGGCACGCTCGGCCCCGCTGGCCCTGCGTGGCCTGCTCGATGCGGTGCACGTGGGCGGCGAATGCAGCCTGGACGCCGGGCTGGAGTACGAAAGCGCGCAGTTCGGCCTGCTGTTCGCCACCGAGGACATGCGCGAAGGCACCAGCGCCTTCCTGCAGCGCCGCCCGCCGGCGTTCCAGAACCGCTGACGCCATGGCTTCCCGACCCAATCCCGCGCAGTTGTTCGCCCGGGTCCAGGCAGACGATCTTGATGGCGCCCTGCAAGCCGGGCTGATGGACTATGTCGCCCGCGCCGACGACGCGCAGTTGCTGCCCGGCCACCCGGAACTCCCGCAGCGGTTGCAGCAGGCCCAGCAGCAGCTTCAGGCCGCCTGGGCGGCACGCGAACGCTACCGCGCCCGTGCGGTGAGACTGGCCCGCCGCGAAGCCGAACGCGACGCGCGGCGCACGCCCGCCCCGGCGCCGGACGTGAAGCCCGCCCTGCCCGCCGCGGCAGCCGCCATCCTCGCCCGGGCCAAGGCCCGCGCCAGCGGCAAGGAGCAGTAATGGCGACCACGAAGAAAACCGCACGCGCCCCGGCGCGGCGTGGTGGCACGATGCCGCGCGCCGACGTGGTGGAGATGTTCACCCGCCTGCGCGAACTCAACCCGCACCCGAAGACCGAACTGGAGTACAGCTCGCCGTTCGAGCTGCTGGTGGCGGTGGCGCTGTCGGCGCAGGCCACCGACGTCGGCGTCAACAAGGCCACGCGCCGATTGTTCCCGGTCGCCAACACCCCGGCAAAGATCCTTGCGCTCGGTGAGGACGGGCTGAAGCAGTACATCTCCACCATCGGGCTGTTCAATGCCAAGGCGAAGAACGTGATTGCGACCTGCGCGATCCTGCTGGAAAAGCATGGCGGTGAAGTGCCACGCGATCGCGATGCGCTGGAAGCACTGCCGGGCGTGGGCCGCAAGACCGCAAACGTGGTGCTCAACACCGCCTTCGGCGAGCCGGTAATGGCGGTGGACACGCACATCTTCCGCGTCGCCAACCGTACCGGCTTGGCCCCGGGAAAGAATGTGCGCGAAGTGGAAGACAAGCTGGTGAAGGTGATCCCCGCCGAGTTCCTGCTCGACGCGCATCACTGGCTGATCCTGCACGGACGTTACGTGTGCAAGGCGCGCAAGCCGGATTGCCCGGGCTGCGTGATCGCCGACCTGTGCCGGTTCAAGGACAAGACCCCGGCCGAGTGACGGCCGCATCCATGCAGGGCGTGGATCGACTGCAACCAAGGCGCAATCCGGGCGTCATACGCAAACGGTTTCAATGGCAGGCCCTGCCGTGACGGGGCCTGCGGTGGGTGTCTGCCGCGCGTGAACTGTCACATTTACGCAATCTTTACCTTCTAGCCTGCGCGCATCTTCCCACCTGCCTGCAAGGCTCCTCTCCATGAAACTGCATCACCAACTCCTGACGGTGGCCGTGGCTGCTGCGCTGTATGTGCCGGCTGCACACGCCGAAGTCGCCATCGACGTGATCGGCGGTTCGGAAATCACCTTCGAAGGCCTGGTCCAGGCCGACGGCAACTGGTTCCACAACGATGTGGTGGACCTCAACGGTGGCGACGCCGGCAACGGCAAGAACAGCGAATTCGAACTGCGTCGCGCCGAGCTGGTGCTCAAGGGCAAGGGCCCGGGCAATGTGGAGTGGGTGGTCGGCTATGACGCCAAGGCCGACAAGTTCCTTGACACCAACGTGAAGTACAAGCTGCTGGGCAACGCCAACCACTTCCTGCAGCTGGGCCAGTTCAAGCAGCCCAACAGCCTGGAAGAACTGTCCAGCACCAAGAACAACGATTTCATTTCCAAGGCAGCGGTCACCAATACCTATGCCATCGCCCGCCGCCTGGGCGGCGCGTACAGCTACGGCCAGGACAACTGGTCGGTGACCGCCAGCGCCTTCGGCCGCGAGCTGACCCGCAACCTGGCCCACGGCAGCGGCTACGGCGCGCGTGGCACCTGGGCCCCGATCAATGAAAAGGGCCAGGTCCTGCACTTCGGCCTGAGCTACGTCAACTACGACGCCGACGCCGACACCCTACGCGTGCGTGCGCGTCCGAATGCCGACCTCGCCACTGCCCGCCTGGTCGACAGCGGCAATCTGACCGACACCGACCGCGTCAGCACCATCGGTGCCGAAGCCATGTACTTCCAGGGCCCGTTCAAGGCCCAGGCCGAGTACTACACCAGCAAGGCCAAGCGCTACGACCACGACAACTACACCAGCGACGGCTACTACATCAGCGGCGTGTGGAACGTGACCGGCGAGACCTGGAGCTACAAGGGCGGCACCCCGGGCACCGGCCTGCCGAACAACCCGGCCGGCGGCCAGTGGCAGCTGGGCGTGCGCTACGACCACATGGACCTCAATGACGGCAACCTCGCCGCCAACCCGGTCGCCGGTCGCCCGCCGATCGTCGATGGCGTGCTGGGTGGCAAGATGGACATCTGGACCGTGGGCGCGAACTGGTACCTGCGTTCCAACTTCAAGCTGATGCTCAACTACGTGATGGTCGACAGCAAGAAGTACAGCTCCACGGCGCGCGGTTTCGTCAACGACGATCCCAATATCCTGGAAGCCCGCGCGCAGTTCTTCTGGTAAGTCCAGCCACCTGCGTTGAACCGCGAAGGCACGGCCCCGGCCGTGCCTTCGTCGTTGCAGCGGTACCCGTGCCGCCTTGCCGGCGCAGCGGACGTGACATCCCTCATGACGCGTGTCACGCCCGCGTCATATGACAGACGCGGACGTGTCACGCAACCGTTATGGAATGTGCACCGAAACGTCGGGCAACCGCCCTTCGACCACCACCCCAGGAGTCTCCCCGTGATCCACGCCTTCAAATCGCGCGCCGCTGTCGCCATCCTGGCTGCATCGTCCGTGTTCGCCGCCAACGCCGCCGACATCACCGGCGCGGGCGCATCGTTCATCTACCCGGTCATGTCCAAGTGGTCGGCCGACTACAGCGCCGCAACCGGCAACAAGGTCAACTACCAGTCCATCGGTTCCGGCGGCGGCATTGCCCAGATCAAGGCCAAGACCGTTGATTTCGGCTCCTCCGACGCGCCGCTGAAGCCGGAAGACCTGGCTGCTGCGGGCCTGGCGCAGTTCCCGTCGGTGATCGGCGGCGTGGTGCCGGTGGTCAACGTGGCCGGCATCGCGCCGGGCGCGCTGAAGCTGGACGGCGCGGTGCTGGCCAACATCTTCCTGGGCAAGATCAAGACCTGGAACGACCCGGCCATCGCCGCGCTGAACCCGGGCGTGACCCTGCCCAACGCCAAGGTCACCGTCGTGCATCGTTCGGACGGCTCGGGCACCACCTTCAACTTCGTCAATTACCTGTCCAAGGTCAGCCCGGAGTGGAAGAGCTCGGTCGGTGAAGGCACCTCGGTGCAGTGGCCGGCCGGCATCGGCGGCAAGGGCAACGAAGGTGTTGCCGCCTATGTGAAGCAGATCAAGGGCGGCATCGGCTATGTCGAACTGTCCTACGCGCTGCAGAACAAGCTCTCCTACACGGCGATGAAGAATGCCGCCGGCAAGTTCGTGCAGCCGAGCGACACCTCGTTCGCTGCCGCTGCCGCCAGTGCCGACTGGGCCAGCGCCCGCGACTTCTACCTGGTGATGACCAATGCGCCGGGCGCCGAGTCCTGGCCGATCACTGCCACCAACTTCATTCTGGTGCAGAAGACGCCGAAGAATGCTGCCAATGGCAAGGCGACCCAGGAATTCTTCCGCTGGGTCTACAAGAACGGCGATGCCCAGGCCCGCCAGCTGGACTACGTGCCGCTGCCGGACAGCCTGGTGCGCCAGATCGAGACCTACTGGTCGCAGAACCTGAAGTAAGCGCGTTCCCCCGCAGGAACGGGGGCGGCGGGTCCTCTCTCCCCCGCCGCTCCCACCCGGGCGCGAGATCCTCGAGATCTCGCGCTCTTCTTGTTCTTGGGGATGCGCCTGACTCTGTAGAGCCGAGCCACGCTCGGCTGCGCTCTGGAGCGTGCGGACCAACGGTCCGCAGCTACCGAGGGCAGGGAACAGCCGAGCGCGGGCTCGGCTCTACCTTGCACCGGCCGTCATATCAGTGCGCAGATCCGGGGTTTCCGGGCACCTGCCGGATCGACGCCAATCCTGTGAAACCCTTGTCAGAACGTGATCCAGGGCACCTCTGTCATGGTCGTAATACGGCTGTAACAAAAACATCATTTCATAGCCGCATCCGCCGACCACGTCGGCTCTTCCCCGCTATGGAGTGACCATGAAACTGCACTCGGCCGGCCTTGCCGCCCTTTCCCTGGCCATCGCCCTGGGCCTGTCGGCCTGCGGTGGCGACAAGCAGGCCGCGCAGCAGCCGGCCACTGACGCTGCCGCTGCCCCCGCCGCTGCCGGTGCCAAGGTGACCGCCGAAGTGTCCGGCGCGGGCGCGTCCTTCATCTTCCCGCTGGTCTCCAAGTGGTCGGCTGACTACAACGCCAGCACCGGCGCCAAGATCAACTACCAGTCGATCGGCTCCGGGGGCGGCATCGCCCAGATCAAGGCCGGCACCGTCGACTTCGGTTCGTCCGACAAGCCGCTGAGCAGCGAGGAGCTGGCCCAGGCCGGCCTGGCGCAGTTCCCGTCGGCCATCGGCGGCGTGGTGCCGGTGGTCAACATCGAAGGCCTGGAAGCCGGCAAGCTGCGCCTGAGCGGCGCCCTGCTGGCCGACATCTTCCTGGGCAAGGTCAAGACCTGGAACGACCCGGCCATCGTCGCCGCCAACCCGGGCGTGAAGCTGCCGGATGGCAAGATCACCCTGGTCCACCGTTCGGACGGTTCGGGCACCACCTTCAACTTCTCCAACTACCTGTCCAAGGTCAGCCCGGAGTGGAAGAGCAAGGTCGGCGAAGGCACCTCGGTGCAGTGGCCGGACGGCGTCGGTGGCAAGGGCAATGAAGGCGTCGCGTCCTACGTGAAGCAGATCAAGGGCTCGATCGGTTACGTCGAACTGGCCTACGCGCTGCAGAACGGCATGCCGTACACCGCCATGCAGAACGCGGCCGGCCACTGGGTCGAGCCGAGCGCGGAGACCTTCGCCGCCGCGGCCGCCAGCGCCGACTGGGCCAGCGCCAAGGACTTCAACCTGGTCATCACCAATGCCCCGGGCGAGCAGGCGTGGCCGATCACCGCCACCAACTTCATGCTGATGCAGAAGAAGCCGAAGGATGCCAAGCGCAACCAGGACGCCCTGGCCTTCTTCAAGTGGGCCTTCGAAAACGGCCAGGCGCAGGCCAACGAGCTGCACTACGTGCCGCTGCCGGCCGAGCTGGTCAAGCAGATCGAGGCCTACTGGGCGACCGACCTGAAGTGATGGACACGACGGTGCCCGCCCCGCGCGGGCACCGCTTGTTCCACGCCGTGCCGCCCCGCCCCTTCCTGGCCCAGCCGTCCCCATGAATGCCATCGCCCAGCCTGTAGCCGCCCCGTCCACGCGTGATGCGCGTGATGCCCGCAACGACACACTGTTCCGATGGGTGCTGGTCGGCACCGTCATCTTCGTCCTGATCGCCCTGGCCTGCGCCGCGCTGTCGATGCTGTGGGGCGGTCGCCATGCCCTGCAGATGCAGGGACTGAGCTTCTTCTTCTCCGCCGACTGGAATCCGGTCGAAAACAAGTTCGGCGCTCTGGCTCCGATCTACGGCACCCTGGTCACCGCCGTCATCGCGATGGTCATCGCCGTGCCGGTCAGCTTCGGCATCGCCTTCTTCCTCACCGAAGTCGCGCCGCGCTGGCTGCGTGGCCCGGTCGGCACCGCCATCGAACTGCTGGCCGGCATCCCTTCGATCATCTACGGCATGTGGGGCCTGTTCGTGCTGGTGCCGGTGATGACCGAGTACGTCACCCCGTTCCTCAACGAGACCCTGGGCGAATGGCCGGTGATCGGCCCGATGTTCCAGGGCCCGCCGCTGGGCATCGGCATGCTCACCGCCGGTTTCGTGCTGGCCATCATGGTCATTCCGTTCATCTCCTCGGTGATGCGCGAAGTGTTCCTGACCGTGCCGACCCGCCTGAAGGAATCGGCCTATGCGCTGGGCTCCACCAAGTGGGAAGTGAGCTGGGACATCGTCCTGCCCTACACCCGTTCGGCGGTCATCGGCGGCATCTTCCTCGGCCTGGGCCGCGCGCTGGGCGAAACGATGGCGGTGGCCTTCGTGATCGGCAACAGCGTGCGCCTGTCGCCGTCGCTGCTGGAACCGGGCACCACCATCGCTGCGCTGATCGCCAATGATTTCGGCGAAGCCACTGAGACCTACCGTTCGGCACTGCTGCTGCTCGGCTTCGTCCTCTTCATCGTCACCTTCGTGGTGCTGGCCATCGCCCGCCTGATGCTGATGCGCCTGTCCCGCAAGGAGGGCAACTGATGTCCACCACCGCTGATTCGCTGTACCTGCGCCGCCGCATCGGCAACGTCGTTGCGATCACTGCGTCCTGCGCCACCGCCCTGTTCGGCCTGTTTTTCCTGGGCTGGATCCTGTTCACCCTGGCTGCCAAGGGCCTGGCCGGCATCAACTGGGATCTGTTCACCAAGATGACGCCACCGCCGATGCAGGACGGCGGCCTCGCCAACGCCTTCTTCGGCAGTGCCGTGATGTGTGCACTGGCCATCGGCATCGGCACCCCGCTGGGCGTGCTGGCCGGCACCTGGCTGGCCGAGTATGGCAACGCCCGCAAGGCCGGCACCGTGGTCCGCTTCGTCAACGACATCCTGCTGTCGGCGCCGTCCATCGTGCTGGGCCTGTTCGTCTACACGCTGTATGTAATGCAGACCGGCGGCAATTTCTCGGCGTTCGCCGGCGCCCTGTCGCTGGCCTTCATCGTGCTGCCGGTGGTGGTGCGCACCACCGACGAGATGCTGCGCCTGGTGCCCTCGCAGATGCGCGAAGCGGCCCTGTCGCTGGGCATCCCGCAGTGGAAGGTGATCGTGCAGGTGCTGTACCGCAGTGCCTCGGCCGGCATCATCACCGGCATCCTGCTGGCGCTGGCCCGCATCTCCGGCGAGACCGCTCCGCTGCTGTTCACCGCCTTCGGCAACCAGTACTGGAACAACAACATCTTCCAGCCGATGGCTTCGGTGCCGGTGGTGATGAACCAGTTCGCCGGCAGCCCGTACGAATCCTGGCAGGTACTGGCCTGGGCCGGTGCCCTGGTGCTGACTGTCTTCGTGCTGCTGGTCAGCCTTGCCGCCCGCGGCATCCTGCTGCGCAACCGTATCTCCCATGACTGACCTTTCCGTGGACAACGCCATGAACGACCTTTCCAACGCCGTGCCGATGCAGCGCATCGCCGTGCCGTCCTCGCACGAGAGCCTGCACACGCCGTCGCCGGTGAAGCTGGCTGCGCGTGGACTGGACTTCTACTACGACAAGTTCCACGCCCTGAAGGGCATCAACCTGGAAATTCCGGAAAAGCGCGTGACCGCGCTGATCGGTCCTTCCGGTTGCGGCAAATCGACCCTGCTGCGCATCTTCAACCGCATCTACGCGCTGTACCCGAAGCTGGAAGCGCGCGGTGAAGTGCTGCTGGACGGCGAGAACATCCTGTCGCCGAAGTACCCGATGAACCGCCTGCGCAGCAAGGTCGGCATGGTGTTCCAGAAGCCGGTGCCGTTCCCGATGACCATCTTCGAGAACGTGGCCTACGGCATCCGCCACCACGAGAAGCTGAGCAAGGCCGACATGGCCGACCGCGTCGAGCAGGCACTGCGCCAGGGTGCACTGTGGGACGAAGTGAAGGACAAGCTGGGGCAGAGCGCGCTGGGCCTGTCCGGTGGCCAGCAGCAGCGCCTGTGCATCGCCCGTGCCGTGGCGCTGCGCCCGTCGGTGCTGCTGCTGGACGAGCCGACCTCGGCGCTGGATCCGATCTCGACCAGCCGCATCGAGCAGCTGGTGGAAGAGCTCAAGCACGAGTACACCATCGTCATCGTCACCCACAACATGCAGCAGGCCGCGCGCGTTTCCGACTACACCGCCTTCATGTACCTGGGCGACCTGATCGAGCACGACCGCACCGAAGTGATCTTCTCGCAGCCGTCGCAGCGGCAGACCGAGGACTACATCACCGGTCGCTTCGGCTGATCGACGCTGATCCTTCGCCACATGTCCCAGCCAGGCACGGCCTGGCTCCACCCGGATTTCAGACCATGAACCTTCCCAACGACCACATCGTCAAGAGCTACGACGAAGAGCAGCAGCGCCTGGTGGCCGAAATCGTGCGCATGGGCGAGATGGCCGTCGCCCAGCTCGAAGCGTCGATGGACGTGATCGAGAAGCGCGACGAGAACGCCGCCCATCGCATCATCGCCAACGACGAAGCCATTGATGCGCTGGAGCAGCAGATCAGCCATGACGTGATGCGCCTGGCCCTGCGTGGCCCGATGGCGCGCGACCTGCGCGAGATCCTCGCTGGCCTGCGCATCCCGGCCGACATCGAACGCATCGGCGACTATGCAGCGAACGTGGCCAAGCGTTCGATCGCGCTGGGCAAGGTGCCGCCGCTGCCGCAGATCCAGGGCCTGCGTGCGCTGGGCCGCCTGGCCGCGCAGCAGGTCCGTCGTGCCATTGCCGCCTACCGCGACAACGACGCCGACGCCGCACTGGAACTGCGCGAGGACGACGCCCGCCTGGACGCGCAGTACACCGCGCTGTTCCGCGAGCTGCTGACCTACATGATGGAAGACCCGCGCAACATCACCCCGTGCACGCACCTGCTGTTCATGGCCAAGAACCTGGAGCGCGTGGGCGACCACGCCACCAACATCGCCGAGAACGTATGGTTCCTGGTGCACGGGGAGCAGCCGCTGCCGCCGCGTGAGAAGCGCGACGAGACCTCCAGCACCGGCCAGCCCTGACGCTGCACTGCAACACCGGAGTCGACTCCAAGGTGGCCGCTGTCCTGGTGACAGCGGCCTTCTTGTTTCTGGGCGTTCCGGCGATTCATCCACGCATGGCGTGGATCCACCGGGAACCGTGTTCCCCTTCTGTAACAAACCTCACGAAAATTTGAGGTCTTGGCGAGGATTCGTTGAGTAGGATCGCTGCACCATCGTTTCCACCGGCATCCCTGCCGGCCACCCGGGCACCCGCCCACACCACCCAGGAGCACGACCGATGAGCAGTTCCAACAAGACCCTGTCCCTGCTGACTGCTACCGCCCTGGCCGCCGGCCTTGGCATCACCGCCAATGCCTCGGCGCTGAGCATGAGCGACCTGGCCCAGGGCTATCTGGTGGCTGGCCAGGCTGCCAAGGCCAGCACCGATGCCAAGGGCGCCGAAGCCAAGACCTCCGCAGAGGCCGCCAAGCATGCAGAAGGCAAGTGTGGCGCAGATGGCAAGTCCGCCGAAGGCAAGTGCGGCGCCGACAAGGGCAAGGCTGCCGGTGCGGCAGCAGGCGCCAAGGCTCAGGCCGGCGACAAGAAGGCCGCCGAAGGCAAGTGTGGCGAAGGCAAGTGCGGTGGCAAGCACTGAGGTCCGCGCCAGCATCGCCAACCTACGGTCGCCGCTTCGTGCGGCGGCCGTCGGGTTGGGGCTGCGCCGGGCGCTGTTGCAGGAGCTGCGCGATGCACCGGCTAGCGATTTCGATTTCCTCGAATGCGCGCCGGAGAACTGGATCCATGTCGGCGGCCCCGCCGGTGACGCACTGGCCGAGCTGGCACAGCGCCATCCGCTGAGCTGCCACGGCCTGTCCCTGTCGCTGGGCGGCACTGCGCCACTGGATACGCAGCTGTTGGAGCAGGTTGGCCAGTTCCTGGAAAAACACCGCGTGCCGCTGTACAGCGAACACCTGAGCTACTGCAGCGACGACGGCCACCTGTACGACCTGCTGCCGATCCCCTTCACCGATGAAGCGGTGCGCCATACCGCCGCACGCATCGCCCGCGTGCAGGACGTGCTGGGTCGCCGCATCGCGGTGGAAAACGTGTCCTACTACCTGGCACCGGAACCGGCGATGGACGAACTGGCCTTCACCAACGCCGTGCTTGCCGAAGCCGACTGCGACCTGCTGCTGGACGTCAACAACGTCTACGTCAACGCCTGCAACCACGGTTACGACGCCGACGCGTTCATCGCTGGCCTGCCCGCAGACCGCATCGTCTGCCTGCACGTGGCCGGGCACCTGGACGAGGCACCGGACCTGAAGATCGATACCCACGGCAGCGCGGTGATCGACCCGGTCTGGGAGCTGCTGGCACGCACCTATGCGCGCATCGGCGCTCGCCCCACCCTGCTCGAACGCGATTTCAATTTCCCGCCCTATGCCGAACTGCGCGGCGAACTGCAGACCATCCGCCGCCTGCAGGCCGTGCACGCGGAGGCGGCATATGGCTGATACCCCCGCCACGCTGCGTGCGCAGCAGCACGCATTCACCGCCTATCTGCGAGATCCCCAGGGCGTGCCGCCACCGGGCGGGCTGGAGCCACGGCGCGTCGCGGTCTACCAGCGGCTGCTGTTCAACAACCTGCTCGGCCTGTTGAGCAACGGCTTTCCGGTCTGCGTGCGCCTGCTCGGCGTATCAGCCTGGAGCGGACTGGTGCGCCACTACTTCGCAACCCATCGCTGCCAGACGCCGCTGTTCACCGAACTGGCCGCCGAATTCGTGCAGTGGCTGCAGGCACAGCCGCAGCTGCCACACCCTGCGCTGGCCGAACTGGCCCACTACGAGTGGGTGGAAACCGCGCTGTACCAACTGGACGCCGAACCGCTGCCGGTCGTAGCGGACATCGACCCGCTGCGGGTGCCGCTGCAGCGCTCACCGCTGGCGTGGCCGCTGCTGTACCAATGGCCGGTGCACCGCCTCGGCGCCGAGGACGCACCTACCCAGTTGCCGGCCGAGCCGACCGGCCTGCTGGTGCGTCGCGAGGCCGATGGCGAGGTGCGCTTCGCCGTACTCAGCCCGCTGGCGGTGTACCTGCTGTCCAGCATCGGGGAGCAGCCCGGCCTCGATGGACATGCCTATCTGAAGCAACTGGCCGCCGCGCATGGCCTGGCCGAACAGGCGCTGGCCGAACCCGGTGCCGCGCTGTTGCAGCAGTTCCTGCGGGCCGGCGTGATCGGCCCTTTGACCGCACCTGCCTGACACCTCCCTTCCCCGCCCCGGAGATGCACCGATGAAGCTCCCGCCCCTGGCCACCGCGCGTGGCCAGCTGGACCGTCTCGCCCCCTGGTTGGCCCCGCTCGGCCTGCGGCTGCTGCTGGCCTGGGAATACTTCGAATCCGGCCGCGAGAAACTGCAAGGCCAGAACTGGTTCGCCGATCTGCAGGACGCCTTCCCGTTTCCGTTCAACCAGCTGCCCGCTGCCCTGAACTGGCAACTGGCCACCTGGTTTGAACTGCTCGGCGCAGCCTGCCTGCTGTTCGGTTTTGGTACCCGTTTTGCCGCTGCCAGCCTGCTGGTGCTGACCGTGGTGGCCACCTACGCCGTGCACTGGCCGATGCAATGGAACTCGCTGGGCGACCTCGCGATGGGGTATGCGATCAGCGACCAGGGCTACGGCAACTTCAAGCTGCCGGTGCTGTTCATGGCGATGCTGCTGCCGCTGGTCTTCACCGGCGCAGGCAGGCTGAGCGTGGATGCGTTGCTGTGGCGGTGGCATCCGTCGGGTACGACGGCACGTCCCGCGGTCCGGTAGATCCGACCTTGGTCGGCGCATCGCGTGCCAACCAAGGCTGGCACCTACCGGGTTCTGCCACGGTGGCGGGCATGGGCTGCGTGGCCGGGCGCTCAGGGTCGCTCTGCTAGAATTCACGCATGACCGACCCCATTCCCGCACCTGCCGCCGCTCCCGATTCCGCAGTATCCCAGGCGCAGCGCGCGATGTCACAACGCTTCCGCGGTTTCCTGCCGGTGGTGGTGGATGTGGAAACCGGCGGCTTCGACAGCCAGCGCAACGCGCTGCTGGAAATAGCCGCAGTGCCGATCGAGATGGACGAGAACGGCCTGCTGTACCCGGGCCAGACCGCCAGCGCCCATGTAGTGCCGGCCGAAGGCCTGGAGATCGACCCGAAGTCGCTGGAAGTGACCGGCATCATCCTCGACCATCCGTTCCGGCTGGCCAAGGAAGAAAAGGCCGCACTGGACCACATCTTCACCCCGGTGCGCGCAGCAATGAAGAAATACGGCTGCCAGCGCGCGATCCTGGTCGGCCACAACGCCCATTTCGACCTTGGCTTCGTCAACGCCGCCGTGGCCCGCACCGGTCACAAGCGCAACCCGTTCCATCCGTTCAGCGTGTTCGACACGGTCACCCTGGCCGGCATCGCCTACGGGCAGACCGTGCTGGCGCGCGCCGCCACGGCCGCGGGGCTGGGCTGGGATGCCAACGAGGCACACAGCGCGGTGTATGACACCGAACAGACCGCGCGGCTGTTCTGCACCATCGCCAACGCCTGGCCGCGGTAAGGCAGCCAACGGCGCAACCGCATCCACGCAGTGCGGACCAACGGTCCGCACCCACCACTCACCGCACGGTAGATCCACGCCACGCCTGGATCCGATCAACCAATACTCGTACGATCGCGGCCATCGCTCTTGGCGCGGTACAGTGCGCGGTCTGCGCGCTGGTACAGCAGCGCCGGGGTGCGGTCGTCGGCATCCAGCTCCACCAGGCCCGCGCTGAAGGTCACGCGCAGGCCTTCCACACCGGCCCAGTCCGGGTGGTCATGGAACAGGCCGCGCAGGCGTGCGCACAGCTGTGCGGCCTCTTCCAGGCGGGTGTCGTTGAGCAGCAGCGCGAACTCTTCACCGCCGGTGCGCGCCGGCAGGTCCGAATCGCGGCAGGCCGCGGCGATCAAGCGCGCCACCTGCACCAGCACGGCATCGCCGATGCTGTGGCTGTGGCGGTCGTTGACGTCCTTGAAGTGGTCGATATCCAGCACCACCAGGCACAGTGGATGACCACTGCGCTGCGAACGGGCGAAGTCGCGGGCAAGGGTTTCGTCGAAGGCGCGGCGATTGGGCAGGCCGGTCAGTGCATCCTCGCGGGCCTGCCGTTCAAATGCCTCAGCCTGGCGTGCCAGGCGCTCGGCCAGTTCGGTCTTTTCCTGGTTCAACGCCTGCAGGTGCACGGTCTTGGCCTGCAGGTCGAAAGTTGCTTCGTCAACCCGACGTGCCAGGCGCAGGTTGCTGGCCTTCAACTGCTGCAGCAGCAAGCGGTACAGCGCCACCAGCCCGGTCAGCAGCACCAGTGCCCCCAGCACCTGCACGCTGCGTCGCTGCCACCAGAACGGCTCCACGGTGAAGCTCCACACCGCCTCCTGCTGGCCCCAGCTGCCACCGGGATGTGCCGCCGCCACGTGCAGGGTGTATTCGCCCGGCGGCAGGCCGACGAACTCCACGCTGCGCTGCGGGCCGCGCTCGACCCAGCCGGCATCAAGCCCATCCAACCGCGTGCGGTAACGGATCCGGTCAGACATCAGGTAGCTCAGGCCGACATAGCTGACCGCCAGGCGGCGGCCACCGGGAATGGCGTTGCGATCCGGTCCTTCCCAATGCACCGGCGCGCCATCCACCTGCACGCTCTCGATCGCGGCGGGCGGCGATGGCCGCTCGCGGAAGCGCTGCAGGCGCTGCGGATCAACCGTGCTCAGGCCACCGGCAGTCACCACCCAGAACGTGCCGTCCTGGCGCAGGATCGCCGAAGGCCCCGAGCTGCCGTTTGCCTGCGCATTGGCCATGCCGTCGATCTCGTTGTAGCGCTCCACCATCACCCGGGGTGCTCGGCCATCGGCCACCGCGTTCAGGGTAGCCATGTCGGTGCGCAGCACGCCTCGGTTGCTGCTGACCCACACGTTGCCAAGACGATCAGGCACCAGCTGGAACACCGCGTCCACCGGCATACCCTGCTCGAGCCCCACCCGCGCCAGCATCCCGTTCCGCCAGCGGTACAGGCCACGGTCGCTGCTGATCCACATCGCGTCGCCCAGCTGGTGGAAGCCGAACACGCTGCGGCCACCGCCCATCGGCGCGAGGTCGATCGACTGCACGTGGTCGCCGCGCAGCACGCGGATTCCCTCGATGGTGCCGATCCACAGGTTGCCCTGATGATCGTGCTCAAGCGCGGTGATCAGGCCGCCGGGCATGCCCGCCATGCTTGATACCTGCACACGGTCGCCGTCGATGCGGACCACGCCCTTCTGCGTGCCGGCCCAGACCACGCCCTGCGGGTCTACGCTGATCGCGCGGATGTTGCCGCCCGGCATGCCATCGGCAGCGGCGTAGTTGTGCCGCAGCCGGCCGTCGGGACCAAGACGGTAGACGCCATCGCCGAACGTGCCGACCCACAGGTCACCGTCCGGTCCCTGCGCCAGGCTGAGCACCGAAGGTGCCTTGCCACCGCGGTTGTGCAGGGGCATCGCACGGAAGCGGCCGTCGGCCGTCTGCAGATCGAGGCCGCTGGCGCTGCCCACCCAGAGCTGGCGGTCGCGGTCCTCGAACACGGTGCGCACATAGTCGCCACTGAGCCCATCGCGCTCGGTGTAACTGCTGAACAGCGTTTCGCGCAGGCGGTACAGCCCGCCGTTGGCGCCCACCCAGATGCTGCCCTCGGCGTCCTCGCGCAGGCTGACCACGCGTCCGCCCGGCAGGTTCAGGCCTGCCGGCAGCCGCTCCAGGCCATGTGCGGAGATGCGCAGCAGGCCCTGGTTCTCGGTGCCCAGCCACAGGTCACCATGGCGATCCTGCAGCATCGAGGTCATGTGCAGCTGCCCCGGCAGACGGTGCATCAGCACCAGCTGGTCATCTTCCACCCGGTACAGGCGCTCGCCGGCGACGATCCACAGCGCACCATCCGGCGCACGGTAGGGCCATGAAAGACCACTGCCGGCCCCCAGTCCCCAGGCTGCGGGCGCGCGTTTGAGCACGCCGTCGTTGTCGCGCAGCACCAGCCCGTCCAGCGTACCGACCCAGACCCGGTCCTGCGCATCGACCACCAGCTTGGTGAAACTCATCGCCATCGGAAGGTCGGCCGCCGGCGCCTGGTAGACGATGCCATTGTCCGGTGTCAGATAGCCGATGCCCTTGCCCTCGTACAGCAGCCACAGCCGGCCCTGGCTGTCCATCTGCATGGACTGTATCAGCACCTGCGGCGTATCGGCCTGGTGCTCCCAGACGCGCCACTGGCCATCGCTGCCACGGTGGCTGACGTTGCCGCGCGAATCACTGATCCACAAGCCACCCTGGCGGTCGACGAACAGCGCACCGATGCCGTTGTCGCGCAGGCCCGGGCGGGTGCTGCGGTCGAACACGGTGAAATCCAGGCCGTTGTAGCGCACCAGGCCTTCCCAGGTCGCGAACCACAGGTGGCCTTCGGGGGTCTGCGCGATGTCACGCAGCGAGTTGTGCGGCAGGCCATTGCGCGAGGTCCATACATCAATGGCATAGTCGCGCAGCGGCGGCGCCCCTTCCTGCGCAGCCACCGGCAGCGCGAGGGCCAGCAGCAGGCACAGCAGGCCCTGTCGCAGCCATCGACCGATATCTGATCCGCGGCGCTCCGCCCAGCGCCGGATGTCCCCCTGTGCGGCCATCAGTGCAGCGGCGGCGGCCAGGCAGGGCTGCCGTGCCTGGCAGCGTGCGGGAACGGCCGGGCAGCGCGGAGCGGCATGCCGGCGGGAACGGGCTGGCTCATCGGGGGGGAACTGGGAAGTTGGGCAGATGATAGGCCAAAGCCGGCCCACCGCGTCACCATCGCCAGCTGCGAAGGCTCAGCCGGCGCGCCCCGGCGGCGTCACCTGGGCGCTGGCCGGCCACTGCACCACCGCCTCCAGCCCGCCTTCGGCACGGTTGCGCAGCCACAGCCGCGCCCCATCCTTCTCGGCCAGGGCGCGGGCGATGGTCAAGCCCAGCCCGGCCCCGCCGGTCTGCCGCGAACGCGAGGTTTCCACCCGCACGAAGGGATCAAACACCGCCTCCAGCTGCTCCTCGGCCAGGCCCGGGCCATCATCGGCCACCACCACGGTGATCGCACCCCCACTGCGCTCGACCCGTACCCGCGCCCGTTGCGCATACATCACCGCGTTGTCCACCAGGTTGGAGAACAGGCGGTGCATGGCCAGCGGGCGCAGCATCAGCACCGCCCCGCTGCCGCCTTCGAAGACCACATCGGCGCCGCCTTCGGCGGTGTCCTCGACAATGCTCTCCAGCAGCGAATCCAGGTCCAGTGCTGCACGCTGCTCGGCACTCTCGGCACTGCGGGCCAGCTCCAGGCCCTCGCGCACCAGTGCCTGCATCGCGGCCAGATCGCCAATCAGGCGCTCACGCAGGGCATCGTCGCTGACATTCTCCAGCCGCAGCCGCAGCCGCGTCAGCGGCGTCTGCAGATCGTGGGTGATCGCTGCCAGCATCTGCGTGCGCTCGGCCAGATGCCGCTGCAGCCGGTGCTGCATGGCGTTGAAGGCTTCGGCGGCGCGCTGCACTTCGCGCGGCCCGCGCAGCGGCAAGGGATCGCGCTGCAGGTCGTCGCCCAGGTCTTCGGCGGCAGCGGCCAACTCCTGCAGCGGCGCGCTTGCAATGCGCGCGACGATATAGGCCAGCACCGCGATCGCCAACACCAGCAGGGTCAGGAACCACGGGTCAACGGCGAGGATGCCGTTGTGCGCTACCGCCGGCGAATCCAGCGCCAGCTTCAGCAGCGTGCCATCGGTGAGCGTTACGTCCACCGCGCGGCACTTGGGCGGAATGAACGCCGGATCACGCTCGCGCGGGTGCTTGCGATGCCCGGGCGGCGGCGGCGGCAGCAGTTCCTGCAGCTTGGGGATGCAGGAGCGGAATGAAGCGAAGTGCACGTGCGCGCGTGCGACCGGGCCTGGCCGGTCATCCAGCACTTCCATCAGAGCTGTATCGGCCCGCCCCAGGCGCGCGCCGGGTTGCAGGGCGCGGACGCTGGGCCCACCGATCTCGAGCAGGCGCTCGCGCAGTTCCGGATTGCCGTCCAGCAGGTTGACGTAACCCTGCAGGCGGTCGGCGATGCGGTTCAGGTTCTGCCGCTCGAACTCCTGCTGCCGCTTGGAGGTGGCGAGCATGGTCGCGCCGATCGCGGCCACGCTCATGCCCAGCAGCAGGATCACGAACAACCGCCCGACCATCGAGGACAGGAAATGGCGCAGGCGTTTCATCGCGGCCTATTCCAGGTTCACCGAGGAGGCCAGTACATAGCCTTCGTTGCGAACGGTCTTGATCAGCCCATCCGGGCCACCGTCGTCGCCCAGCTTGTTGCGCAGCCGGCTGACCTGCAGATCGATGGCACGGTCCTGTGCCTCGTAATTGCGCCCGCTGCTGAGCGCGACCAGCTGCTCGCGCGACAGCACTTTGTTGGCATGGGCAATGAACACCCGCAGCAGCCGGAACTCGGCGCCGGACAGCACCACCACGCGGTTGTCCGGGTCAACCAGATGGCGGTGTTCCAGGTCGAACACCCAGCGCGAGAAGCGCGCACGGCGAATCGCCAATGGCTCCAGGTTGGCCGGCAGCGCCTCGGTCCGGCGCAGCACATTGCGGATGCGCGCCAGCAGCTCGCGCGGCTCGAACGGCTTGGCCAGGTAGTCATCGGCGCCCATCTCCAGGCCCAGCACGCGGTCAATCGGCTCGGCACGAGCCGTCAGCATGATCACCGGCGTGTTCGAGCGCGCGCGCAGGTCGCGGCACAGGGTCAAGCCATCCTCACGCGGCAGGTTGAGGTCGAGCACGATCAGGTCCACGTGCTCACGGTCCAGCAGCTGGCGCATGGCGGTGCCATCAGCCGCCGTGCTCACCTGGTAGCCGGCGCGGCCGAGCTGCTCGGCCAGCAGGGTGCGGATGTCATTGTCGTCGTCGACGATCAGCAGTCGATGCATCGTGTTTTCAGTCTCCATGTCGCGATCATCCCGTGTCGGCAGCTGAACCGCATCCGGGGCAATGCGTACCAGTGTATCCACCGATGGTCGGGATACCTGTGGTTACGCCTGTTTGCCGACAGTGTTACATAGAGACATACCCCGAGGATTGAGCCGCCTGTCGCCCGGTCTTCACAATGCCCGCCAACGCCGCCCACGCGGCCCCGAGAGTGAAGCCACGACGTGACGTTCCGCCTGCTGCCCGCGACCCGCCGGGGTCGCCTGATACTGGTCGCCCTGCTTGCCCTTGCCGTCGTTGCAGCCGCCTGGTGGCTGCTGCGCAAGCCCGCCGTCCCGGCGGTGGCGACCGCGCCCGTCAGCCGTGGTGACATCGAGCAGACAGTGGAGGCCACCGGTGTGATCGACGCCTACAAGCTGGTCAGCGTCGGCGCCCAGGCCTCGGGCCAGATCAAGTCGCTGAAGGTACAGCTGGGCGACACCGTGAAGGAAGGCGACCTGATCGCCGAGATCGATGCCACCACCCAGCAGAACCAGGTGCTCAACGCGCAGGCCTCGCTGGACCAGGTCACCGCGCAGCGCGCCGTGCAGCAGGCCACCCTGCGCCAGGCCGAACTGGAATTCGCGCGGCAGCAGCAGATGCTGGCTGCCGAAGCCACCTCGCGCCAGGAATATGATGCCGCCGAGGCGCAGTTGAAGACCGCCCGTGCCCAGCTGCAGTCCTACGAGGCGCAGATCAAGGGCCGCGAAACAGAACTGGGCACCGCCCGCGCCAACCTGGCCTACACCCGCATCACCGCGCCGATGGACGGCACCGTGGTGGCGGTGGTGGCGGAGGAAGGCCGCACCGTGAACGCCAACCAGACCGCACCGACCATCGTGATGCTGGCGCGGCTGGACGTGGTCACCGTCAATGCCGAGATCTCCGAGGCCGACGTGGTCAAGATCAAGCCCGGCATGCCGGTGTACTTCACCACGCTGGGTGACCCGGACCGCAAGTACCACGCCACGCTGCGCCAGATCAATCCGGCGCCGGCCTCGATCGCCAACGAAAGCTCCTCCAGCTCCAGCAGTTCGTCCAGTTCCAGTTCCAGCAGCGCGGTCTACTACAACGCGCTGTTCGACGTGGAGAATCCGGACGGCACGTTGCGCATCGACATGACCGCGCAGGTCTCGGTACTGCTCAAGCAGGCCAAGGGCGTGCTGATGGTGCCGGCGGTGGCGCTGGGGCCGAAGCGCCGTGGCGACGAGCGCATGGTGCGGGTGCTGGACGACAAGGGCCAGCCGCAGCCGCGCAAGGTCACGGTGGGCATCAACAATGGCGCCTCCGCCGAGATCCTGTCCGGGTTGAAGGAAGGCGAGCGCGTGGTGGTCGGCGAAGCCAGCGCCGCCGGTGCCGGTGCCGGTGCCGGTGGCGGGAACCGAGGCGGCATGCAGATGCGGGTCGGCGGCCCGGGCATGGGGCCGCGCCGATGAGCACGACGGCGCCGCTGCTGCGCCTGCGCGACCTGCGACGCGAGTTCCCGGCCGGTGATGATGTGATCGCCGTGCTGCGCGACGTCAATCTCGACATCCATGCTGGCGAGATGGTGGCCATCGTCGGCCAGTCCGGCTCGGGCAAGTCGACACTGATGAACATCCTCGGCTGCCTCGACCGCCCCACCCGCGGCAGCTACCAGGTGGCCGGCCGCGAGACCGGAAAGATGGCGCCGGACGAACTGGCCGAACTGCGCCGCGAATATTTCGGTTTCATCTTCCAGCGCTACCACCTGCTCGGCGACCTCGACGCGCGCGGCAATGTGGAAGTGCCGGCGGTGTACGCCGGCAGCCCGGGCGCAGTGCGCAATGCGCGTGCCGAGCAGCTGCTGCAACGCCTGGGCCTGGGCGACCGCATGCATCACAAGCCCGGCCAGCTGTCAGGTGGCCAGCAGCAGCGCGTGTCGATCGCACGCGCGCTGATGAACGGCGGCGAGGTGATCCTGGCCGACGAACCCACAGGCGCGCTCGATACGAAATCCGGTGAGGAAGTGATGGCGATCCTCGGCGAACTGCATGCCGAAGGCCACACCATCATCATCGTCACCCACGACATGAGCGTGGCCCAGCACGCACAGCGCATCATCGAGATCCGCGATGGCGAGATCATCGCCGACCGCGCCAACCCGAATGCGCCGGCCTACCGTGCGCAGCGCGAAGCCAGTACCGGGGCCGCCCACGGCAACAGCTGGCGGGCGGCCCGAGACCGCTTCTCCGAAGCGTTCCGCATGGCGCTGCTTGCTATGAACGCCCATCGGCTGCGGACCTTCCTGACCATGCTCGGCATCATCATCGGCATCGCCTCGGTAGTGTCGGTGGTGGCGCTGGGCAACGGCTCGCAGCAGCAGATCCTGCAGAACATCAGCGCGCTCGGCACCAACACCATCGACGTCTATCCCGGCCGTGGTTTCGGCGACATGCGCTCGGCCCGGGTGCAGACGCTCAAGGCCAGCGATGCCGATGCACTGGCAAAGCAGAGCTACGTGGACAGCGCCACCCCCAGCGTATCGACCTCGGTCACCGCGCGTTATCGCAACCAGTCGTCGACCGCCCAGGTCAGCGGCGTCGGCGAGCAGTTCTTCCGGGTCAAGGGCGTGACTCTGCTCAGCGGCAGCTTCTTCGATGCCGATGCAGTCAAGGGCCTGGGCCAGGTGGCGGTGATCGACGAGAACACCCGGGCCCAGTTCTTCCCCGATGTCGACCCGGTCGGACAGGTGATCCTGCTCGGCAACGTGCCGGCACGCGTGGTCGGCGTGGCCAAGCGCCAGAGTTTCGGCTTCGGTGGCAGTACCAGCCTCAGCGTGTGGGTGCCGTACACCACGGTGATGTCGCGCATGCTCGGCCAGAGCCACGTCTCCAGCATCACCGTACGCGTGGACGACGACACACCGATGGATGCGGCGCAGGAAGCAATCACCCGCCTGCTGACCCTGCGCCATGGCACCGAGGACTTCTTCCTCAGCAACAGCGCGGAGATCCGCCAGACCATCGAGCAGACCACGCGCACGATGACCCTGCTGATCGGTGCCATCGCCGCCATCGCACTGCTGGTCGGTGGCATCGGCGTGATGAACATCATGCTGGTGTCGGTGACCGAGCGCACCCGTGAGATCGGGGTGCGCATGGCGGTGGGTGCACGGCAGAGTGATATCCGCCAGCAGTTCCTGATCGAGGCGGTGCTGGTGTGCCTGCTCGGCGGCGTGCTCGGCATCGGCCTGGCGCTGCTGCTGGGCTCGATGATCGGCCGCTTCGCCAGCGATTTCCAGGTGCTGTTCTCCACCGCCTCGATCGTTGCCGCGTTCGCCTGCTCGACCTTGATCGGCGTGGCGTTCGGCTTCCTGCCCGCACGCAACGCCGCGCAACTCGATCCGGTGGAGGCCCTGGCCCGCGAATGAAGAAGATGATCCGACTGCCCTTCCCCGCTCCCCGGCACCTGCTGCCGGCCGGTGCGGTTGTACTCGCCCTGTCCGGCTGCGCCTCCGTCGGCCGCTATCCGGTGCATGACCCGGCCGTGGCGGCGCAGTATGGGCGTGGCGATGCCACCCTCAATGCACCGGCCGACGGCCCGCGCAGCAGCCTGGATACACCCGGCCGCGACATCCGGCAGGACACCTGGTGGACCGGCTTCGGCGATGAACGCCTCGACCGTCTGGTGGCGCAGGCGCTGGCCGCCAACAGCGATCTGGCCGCCGCCGGCCTGGCCGTGCAGCGTTCACGCCTGCAGGCCGGCCTGGCCAGCAATGCGCTGTGGCCGCAGCCTTCGTCATCGGGCGTCAGCGGCAGTGCCAGCCGCGCCACCGACCAGGCCGATGACTGGCGCCGCAGCTATTCCACCGGCGTCTCGCTGGGCTGGGAAGTGGACCTGTGGGGGCGCCTGCGCACCCAGCGCGACATCGCCCGCTGGGAAGCCGAAGCCAGCGAGGAAGACCGGCAGAACACCGCGCTGCTGGTGATCGGCGACACCATCACCCAGTACTGGAACCTGGCCTATCTCAACCAGTCCATCGCCACCGGCCAGGCCAACCTGGAGCGGTTGGAACGTACCCGCGAACTGGTGCAGGCCCGCTTCGACGCCGGCGCGGTATCGCGCCTGGAAGTGCGCCAGGCGCTGCAGAACCTGCAGTCGCAGCGCTCGGCGCAGAGCGCGCTGGAACAGCAGCGGGTGGAAGTGCGCAATGCACTGACCGTACTGCTGGATGGCACGCCCTGGCCGCAGCAGGACGAACCGCAGGACCTGCTGGGCGCACGCAGCCCGGACATCGTCGAGGGGTTGCCGGCCGACCTGCTGGGCCGCCGTCCCGACCTGCGCGCGGCCGAGCTGCGCCTGCGCAACAGCCTGAAGACGATCAAGGTCACGGCAACCCAGTATTACCCGGCGTTGAGCCTGACCGGCAGCCTCGGTTCCAGCGCCACCTCGCTAGGCAATGTGCTGCGCAATCCGGTGGCCACGCTGGGCGCGGGCCTGTCACTGCCGTTCCTCAACCTGCAGCGCGCGCAGCTGGATACCGACATCGCCGGCACCGCCTACCAGATCGCCGCGGCCAACTTCCGCAAGACGCTGTACACCGCGCTCTCGGAAGTGGACAACGCGCTGTCGGCACGCGAGCAGCTGGCGCGGCAGGTGGCGGCCTCGCAGGCGTCGTATGACGAAGCGGTGGAAGTGGAACGCGCGCAGGAAGTGCGTTACCGCGTGGGCGCGACCGACCTGCGCACCTGGCTGGAAGCGCAGCAGACCCGGCGCGATGCCGAGCTGTCACTGGCGCGCGCGCGGCAGGGCCAGCTGAACAACGATGTGACCCTGTTCAAGGCGCTGGGCGGCAGCGCGGGGTAGCGGCTACTGTGGAGCCGAGCCCATGCTCGGCTGCTTCCTTGATCGGGTATGCGATCGCCGAGCGTGGGCTCGGCTCTACAGATCAGCCGCGCTGGCGCACGGCCTCGAACAGGCTGACGCCGGCGGCGACGGAGACATTCAGGCTCTCGATCTCACCCGGCATCGGGATCTTGACCAGGCCATCGCAGTTCTCGCGGGTCAGGCGGCGCAGGCCATCGGCCTCGCCCCCCAGCACCAGGGCGATGTTGCCCTTCAGGTCCAGCTGGTACAGCGAAGCGGTGGCTTCGCCGGCCAGGCCATAGATCCACACGCCCTGCCTCTGCAGGTCCTTCAGGCAGCGCGACAGGTTGGTCACCGCCACCACCGGGACCAGATCGGCGGCACCGGCCGAAGTCTTGCGTACGGTCGCGTTCACCGTGGCCGACTTGTCCTTGGGGATGATCACTGCGGTTGCACCGGCCGCTGCGGCCGAGCGCAGGCAGGCGCCAAGGTTGTGCGGGTCCTGCACTTCGTCCAGCACCAGCAGCAGGGCCTTGCCCTCGGCTGCGGTGACCAGGCCTTCCAGCTCGTTCTCGCTGTAAGTGCGGGCGGCGGCATAGCGCGCGGCCACGCCCTGGTGGCGTACCGAACCGCCGACACCGTCCAGCGCCTGGCTGTTCACCTTGCGCACGTCGATGCCCTTGCGGCGGGCGTTTTCCTCGATCTCGGTCAGGCGCGGGTTCTTCGCACCGGCCTCGACCAGCACTTCGCGGACGTTCTCGGCGTCGTTCTCGATGGAGGAGGCGACGGCGTTGACGCCGACAATCCACTGGCTGTTCTTGCTCATGCGGGCGGGGACCGGAAAGGGGGTGGCTATGGTAGAGCATCGGCGACGGCCGCGCTTCGCGCTCGCCGGGCATGGCCCGGCGCTACCGGCCGTTCATCCCCCGGCTGAACGGCTGCGCGGCGGCCAGTGCGGGGTGTCGTGGTCGGGGTGCTGGTGGGACACGATCGTGGCCAGGAAATCCAGCGCGGCGATGTCTTCCTCGGTACGTCGCGCCGGCAGGCTGGCCAGGCTGTCGACGAAGGGCAGCTTGCGCTCGACTCCGTACTGGATCGTCGGCGGCAGGCGTTCGGGTTCGTCAAACGCACCGGCAGCCACCGCCACGCCATCGGGCGCTTCGTAGGTCAACGGCGTGCCGCAGTCGGCGCAGAACCCGCGCCGCACCACGTTGGAGGACTGGAAATAGCGCGGCTGGCCGCGGGTCCAGCTGAACTGCACGCCCCGCACCGACACCAAGGGCGCGTAGTACGCACCAAAGGCCTTCTGGCACATGCGGCAGTGGCAGATCGAACTGTGGGTCAGCTCGCCACGGGCCTGGAAGCGGATCGCGCCGCACTGGCAGCCGCCGCTGTATTCGGGTTGGCCCTGCATGGTGCGTTCCTCCAAAGCGTCGTGCCAACCAACGGTTGGCACCTACCAGGTAACGTGGGGTGCCGACCGTTGGTCGGCACGTCTCTCAATACTGCTTTTTCGTACGCTTGGCCGGCTTGCCACGCTCCGGCAGCGGCGGCAGGCCATCGCCCTCGTCCTCACCCTTGTGCTCGACCAGGCGGAAGTCGATCTTGCGCTCTTCCATGCTGGCCTTCAGCACCAGGATGCGCACGCGGTCGCCCAACCGGTAGCTGCCGCCGCGGCGCTCGCCGGTCAACGTCTTGCGGGTCGCGTCGAACTTGTAATAGTCCTGCGGCAGCTGGGTCACGTGGACCAGACCCTGCACCTTCGACTCATCCAGCTCCACGAACAGGCCGAAGCTGGTCACGCCGCTGATCACGCCGTCGAACTGGCCGCCCACGTGCTTTTCCATCCACGCCGCGCGGTAACGCTCGTCGACCTCGCGCTCGGCCTCGTCGGCACGGCGCTCACGCTCGGAACACTGCAGCGCCAGCGCAGCCATTTCGCGCGCGTTGTAGGTGAACTTGTCCAGCGGCTTGCCGGACAACGCGTGCTTGATCGCGCGGTGTACCAGCAGGTCGGGGTAACGGCGGATCGGCGAGGTGAAGTGCGCGTACGCCTCCAGTGCCAGGCCGAAATGACCGTGGTTTTCCGGGCTGTAGATGGCCAGGCTCTGGCTGCGCAGCAGCACCGATTCCAGCAGCGTGGCATCGGGGCGGTCGCGGATCTTCTTCAGCAGCTTGGTGTAATCGCCCGGGCGCACCTTCGACCACGGCGGCAGGCTCAGCTTGAACTCCTTGAGGAATTCGAGCAGGTCGGCGTACTTGGTTTCCGGCGGCTTCTCGTGGATGCGGTACGGGGCCGGCACATGGCGCGACAGCAGGTACTTCGCCGCCTCGACGTTGGCCGCGATCATGCACTCCTCGATCAGCTTGTGCGCGTCGTTGCGCACCAGCATGCCGGCCTGGGTCACTTCACCACGGTTGTCCAGCACGAAGCGCACTTCACTGCTTTCGAATTCGATGGCACCGCGCTTGGCGCGTGCCTTGGACAGCACCTTGTACAGCTGGTGCAGGCGCTGCACCTGCGGCAGCAGGTCGCCCATCCAGGCCTTGGTATCGGCATCGTCCTCGCCCACCGCCTTCCACACCTGGGTGTAGGTCAGGCGCGCATGCGAGTTCATCACCGCTTCGTAGAAGCGCGAATGCGTGACCAGGCCGTCGCGGTCGATCTGCATGTCGCAGACGAAGCACATGCGGTCGACCTTCGGCATCAGCGAACAGATGCCGTTGGACAGCGTCTCCGGCAGCATCGGCACCACGAAGCCCGGGAAGTACACCGAGGTGGCGCGCTTCTGCGCTTCTTCATCCAGTGGCGTGCCGGGCCGGACGTAGTTGGAGACATCGGCAATCGCCACCACCAGCCGGAAGCCATCGACGTTCGGCTCGCAGTACACCGCGTCGTCGAAGTCCTTGGCATCTTCACCGTCGATGGTGACCAGCGGCATGCTGCGCAGATCGACGCGGTCGCCGATCATCGCCGGTTCGACCACCAGCGGCACCGACGCCGCTTCGTCCAGCACTTCCTGCGGGAATTCGAACGGCAGTTCATGGCCGTGGATGGCGGTCTCCACCACCAGCGAGGCGGTCAGCTTGTCGCCGAGCACGGCAATGATGCGGCCGATCGGCGGACGGCGGCTGTCCGGCGCCTGGGTCAGTTCGCAGACCACCAGCTGGCCGTCGCGCGCGCCACCGATCTCGTCCGGCGGCACCTGTACGTTGCGCTGCACGCGCTTGTCATCGGGCACCACGTAGTTGATGCCCATCTCGACACTGAAACGGCCGATCAGGCGGGTCATGCCGCGCTCAAGCACGCGGGCGATGCTGCCCTCGCGGCGGCCACGGTGGTCGATGCCGGTCACACGGGCCAGCACCTTGTCACCATGCATGACCTTGCGCATTTCATACGGTGGCAGGAACAGGTCGTCGCCACCCTCGACCGGGCGCAGGAAGCCAAATCCTTCCGGGTTGGCGATCACCACGCCGGTGACCAGGTTCAGGGTCTGGATCGGGGCGAAACCGCCACGGCGGTTCTGCACCAGCTGGCCATCACGGACCATGGCACCGAGCCGGCGCGACAGCGCCTCGGCCCGGTCCGGTGCGGTCAGGCCCAAGCGTGCGCCCAGTTCCTCTGCCGTCTGCGGCCCTTCGCAACGCTCCAGCAGGGCCAGGATGGCTTCGCGGCTGGCGATGGGCTGTTCGTACTTCTCGGCTTCGCGGGCGGCATAGGGATCGTCGATCACCTTGCCGGTCGGCGGCAACTTGCGGCCCGGGGCCGGGCCCGGTACGTCGCTGCTGCGGACCTTGCGGCCACGCGGCGGTGCGCCGCCTTCACTCAATTCGGGGAACCAGCCCGGCAACGGCTTGCCCGGCTTGGTGGCGCGGGCCGTGCCCGCCTTGGCGCCCTTCTTCGGGGCCTGGCTGCGGGAGGTGCTCCCGCCCTTGCTTGGTTTTTTGGTAGTCATCGCCCTACATGGTAGCCGTTGACGGCGTGCAGAACGGGTCAGTGGCCGTCTTGAAGGCCTTGCGCGAAAAATATTCAGGAAGTCGTTGACAGCCTGCGGATTCATCTTCACAATTGCGCCTCTGGAACGCCCAGGTGGCGGAATTGGTAGACGCACTAGTTTCAGGTACTAGCGGGTAAAACCGTGGAGGTTCGAGTCCTCTC